>DATHJB010000035.1 GCA_035316325.1 Acidimicrobiales bacterium | reverse complement strand
GAGGACCTCGTGGACGAGCTCCGCCTCACGGTGGCGCCGCTGCTGGTCGGCGGGGCCGCCCGACGGATCGTGGCCCCCGGGGCGCCGGCGCAGACCCTGGCGCTGACGCTCGACGAGGTGACCGAGGAGGACGGCTTCCTCTTCCTCCGCTACCTGCGTGATCGCCACTGATCGCGGTCCGCGGGTGGCGGCAACCTCAGAGAGTGACTATTTTCACGTGAGACGCGCGTCATTATCACCTCTCGCCCCTGTCTCATTAAGTGGGTCCGCATCGGTCGTGCTTGGCGAACCGCCTCCGTCGGGTACGTCGGTGCGGGCCCACTAGCAGCATGAATGGGCCCCTGGCCTGCCGGGTTCGGCGGGACCGGCTGGGGGGTTCCGCCGGCCACGGCACACCGCCCGGCCCGGAACCTCGTCTCTCCTACGGCGACTTGGGTGCGGTGCGCTTCGTCAGGAGCGTGAGCTCGCGCTCGAAGTCGGCGGGGTCGTCGAAGCCCTTGTAGACCGACGCGAAGCGCACCGCGGCGACGACGTCGAGCTCGTAGAGGCGTTCCAGGACCGTGCGTCCGAGAAGCTCCGACGTCACCTCGGTGCCGCTCTCGAGCCGGATCTCCTCCTCGACGCCGACGACCATGGCGTCGATGTCGGCCTCGTCCACCGGTCGGGCCTTGGCGGCCGATCGGACACCGGTCACGATCTTGGCGGGGTCGAACGGCTCTCGTAGACCCGAACGCTTCACCACCACCAGCGCCGCCGCCTCGACCCGCTCGAAGGTCGTGAAGCGCCCGCTGCAACCCAGGCACTGCCGGCGTCGTCTGATCGAGCGACCGTCGTCGGCTTGCCGTGAGTCGATCACTTTGTCATCGAGGTTGCCGCACGCGGGACACCGCACCGCCGTGACGCTACCTCGTTCAGGATTAGCCCAGTTCCGCCACGTCGAGGCGGTCGCCAACCTCGAGCTCGCTGTCGCCGTTGCGTTCTCGCAGCTCCGCCACGACCGGCCGGGGGTCGGTGCCGGGCGCCACGCGCTCGGCGATCGACCACAGCGTGTCACCCGGCTGGACCACGTAGACCGACGAGGTGATCGGCTGGGGCGACTCGTCGCTGCCGACGACGTTCGCCGCCGTCCAACGGAGCATCGCCGCGAGGCCGAGCGCCAGCAGCACCACGAGCAACAGCGCGGCCAGACGCCGGCGACGGATGCGCGTCGCCCGGTCGGGCAGCGGACGCCGCAACGGGCGAACGGGAGGCGGGTCGGGCCAGACGCCGACATCGAGGCCGCGCCGGCGAGCGTCGTCTGCTTCCTGGGGATCGAGCCACTCGCTGGGCTCGAACTGCGGTACTTGGACTGCAACCATGTCGCCCAGCCTCCTTGCGGGGTGTGACAGTTAAGACCTGCCGGCTCGAAATTCCTTCCCGAGAGCCGACGAACGCCTGTTCGTCGTCACTAGACCACGAACGCCCGTTCGCCGTCAAGTGTTCCCATGACGTGCCAGCCTGTGGCGATGAGCCGCGACCTGCCGACGGCGGACGATCTCGTCGAACGCTTCGTCGCGGCGCTCGCGAGCCGCCGCGATCCCGACCGGGCGCCCGCCATGGCGGCCTACATGCGCCACCAGTTCCCGTTCCTCGGCGTCGCCGCCCCGGCCCAGCAGGACGCCTACCGGGAGGCGACCGCCGGCCTGCCCCGTCAGCTGCCCGAGCCGCTGGTGGCCGCGGTGGCCGCGGAGCTCTGGCGGCGACCGGAGCGCGAGCACCAGCACCTGGCGTGTCGCCTGGTGAACCGCCACGCCTCGTCGCGGTCGGCGACGGCCGCACTGCTGGGCACGCTCGAGAGCCTGCTGGCCACGAGGCCGTGGTGGGACACCGTCGACAGCTTGGCCACGCATGCCGTCGGGGACGTGGTGCGACAGAACCCCGAACTGCGCACGACCATGGATCGCTGGGTGCGCGGCGACGACATGTGGCTCAGCCGCTCGGCCCTGCTGCACATGAACCGCTGGAAGGACGCCACCGACCAGGAGTGGCTCTTCGCTGCCTGCCTGCATCTCGCCGGCCACCGGGACTTCTTCGTGCGCAAGGCGATCGGCTGGGCGCTGCGGGAGCTGACCAAGACCGACGAGGCCGCCGTGGTCGCCTTCGTCGAGGCCCATCGGGACGAGCTCAGCGGGCTGAGTCGACGGGAGGCGTTGATGTGGCTCGAACGTCGTCGTCGCCGTCCGGCCGAGTCCCAGAACATCCGCGGTCCTAGTTACCCAGGGTAGTTACCCGTAGTAAAGTTCTGGCCGGGGCCATACAGGCCATGGGGCTGCGCCGGGGGGCGCCTGGGGAGAAAGGACGCGCGGCATGGGTCGAGCACGCGCGCTCGTCGCGGGGTCCGGGGTGTTGCTGTTGGGGTTCTGCGGAACCCTCCTGCTGAACGGGGGTGACGAGGACACGTCGGCCGAGGCGCCGGCGAGGTCGACCGTCGCCGCCGCGGCGGAGCGCCCGGACACCCGGCAGCGCGTCGCGCTCCGGGCGCTCGGCGACCGCACGGTCTCGGGCGACGTCCAGCTGGTCGTCCAGGCCGTCGTCGATCCGTTCGAGGGCGAGGATGCCGTCGTCACGCCGCTGGCGGGTGGACGTTGGGTCGCCGTCGACGTCGAGGTCACCAACCTGTCGTCGGCGCCGGTCGCCCTGTCGTCCCGCCTGCAGTTCGAGCTGCGCGACCCCACCGACCGGCGCTTCGGCGTCGCCGAGACGGCGGAGGACCTGCCGCTGTTGGACGGGTCCCTCACTCCCGGGGAGGTCCGGCCGGCGACGCTGGTGTTCGAGGTGCCCGAGGCTGCCAGAGACCTCCGGCTGACCTTCGACGGGCCGGGCGCGGCCCCACCCGTGCACATCGATCTCGGCTGACGTCGTCGGTTTCGTCGCTCCGGGCCGGGTTCTCCCTGCACCGAACGGGTGTTTGTTTCCGCCGCGGGCGGCTGTTACGGTGCCCGGAACGCACGTTCGCCCGGACCTACCGAGCGACAGCCGGCGTTCAAGGAGAGCCCGATGGCTGCGATGACGCTGACGCCCCGGCAGCGCGAGATCCTCGAGATGATCGAGCAGCACATGCGCGACCACGGCTATCCCCCGTCGGTCCGTGAGATCGGCGAGGCCGTCGGGCTGACCTCACCGTCCACGGTGCATGCGCACCTCAACGCCCTGCAGCGTCGGGGCTACCTGCGGCGTGACCCCACGAAGCCGCGTGCGATCGAGGTGCGGTGGGACTCCAACTCCGACGCCGCGATCGACCGGCGCCCGGTCAAGCACGTGCCGCTCGTCGGCGACGTGGCCGCCGGTACCGACGTGCTGGCGCAGGAGAACGTCGAGGAGGTGCTCCCGCTGCCGGCCGACTTCACCGGCGAGGGTGAGCTCTTCATGCTGCGGGTCCGAGGCGACTCGATGATCGACGCCGGCATCCTCGACGGCGACTTCGTGGTCTGCCGGGCGCAGTCCGAAGCGGGCGAGGGCGAGATCGTGGTCGCAGGCATTCCCGGCGACGAGGCCACGGTCAAGACGTTCACCCGGAAGGGCGACAACGTCGTGCTGGTGCCGTCGAACGCCCGGCTCGATCCCATCGAGCTGCCGCCGGAGGACGTGACGATCTACGGCCGGGTGGTCACCGTGCTGCGCCGTCTGTGAGCAGGGCCAGCAGGGCCCGGTAGGTCGTGTCGAGCGAGGCCCGCTCGACACGCTCCTCCGGCGTGTGGGCCAGCGTGGGATCACCAGGACCGAAGTTCGCGGCGGGGATGCCGGCGGCGGCGAACCGGGCCACATCGGTCCAGCCGAGCTTCGCCCGCACCCCGAGCGCACCGCCGTCGCGCAGCCCGGCGAGCACCGGGTGGTCCAACCCGGGCGGCGCGGCGGACGCGACGTCGACCACCTTCCACTCGTCGTCGGGCTCGAGGAGGTCGCCGCAGAGGTCGCGCAGCCCTTGCTCGGCCTGCTCGGCGGACCGGTCCGGAGCGAAGCGGACGTTGACGGTGATCGTGACCCGGTCGGGCACCACGTTGCCGGCCACGCCGCCCTCGATTGCGACCGCCTCCATCGACTCCCGGAACTCGCAGCCGTCCAGCACCGGTCGGCGAGCCTCGTAGGACTCCAGGGCGGTGAGCAGCCGCCCGGCACGGTGAATGGCATTGCGGCCCATCCACGGCCGGGCGGTGTGCGCCCGTCGGCCCGCGAGGGTGATCGCCACCCGCAGGGACCCCTGGCAGCCGGCCTCGATCAGGCCGTCGGTGGGCTCGCCCAGGATCGCCACGTCGCCGGCCACCAGATCCGGCCGGTCGCGGAACAGGTGCCCGAGGCCGTTGTGCGTGGAGGCGATTTCCTCCCCCGTGTAGAAGACCCAGGTCACGTCGACGCCCGGCGTCGGCACCTCGTGGGCCAGCGTGAGCATCACGACCAGGCCGCCCTTCATGTCGGCGGAGCCCACACCCCACAGGGTGTCGCCGTCGATGCGGGGGTCGGCGTTGCCGTTGGGCGGCACGGTGTCGAGGTGGCCGGCCAGCACCAGGCGCGTCGACCGACCCAGCGCCGTGCGGGCCACCACGTTGTCGCCGACGCGGTCGACCTCCAACCCCGTGATGCCTCGCAGCTCGGCCTCGACGATGTCGGCCAACCGCCCCTCGTCGAGGCTCACCGACGCCACCGCGACGAGCTCGGCGGTGCGTTGCAGCAGGTCGACCATGCCAGGAAGCTAACGGACTCGGCGAAGCCCGAGACCGCTCGGGGCGGCGGCGGGGTGGTCGGCGGGGTGAGATCCCCGACGAGGCGCCACTAACTTGGCGGGCGTGACCGCCGCCAGCACTCCCTCGACCGGGGCCTACGCCGTGGGCCTCGCCACTCTCGACCAGGACGGGAGGGTGCTCGACGCCTGGTACCCCTCGCCCACGCTGACCGCCCTGTCGCCCAACCCGACCGGGACCCGGCTGCTCCCCCACGACGAGGCCGGCGAGGCCCTGGGCGTCGACCTGGGCGACGTGCTCGGGCCGGACGACCAGCGGGGTGTGCAGCGGATCGCCGTGGCGACCACGATCGAGGCGCTCAGCGACCCCCCGGTCGACACCTACGACGTCTACCTGCGGCTCCAGCTCCTGTCCCACCGGCTGATCCAACCGAACGGCGCCAACCTCGACGGACTGTTCGGCCTGCTCAACACCGTCGTCTGGACGAACCTCGGGCCGTGTCCGGTCGAGGGCTTCGAGCAGCTGCGGCTGCGGCTCCGCGCCAGCGGGGTGCCGGTGCAGGTGTTCGGCCTCGACAAGATGCCGCGGATGACCGACTACGTGGTGCCCTCGGGTGTGAGGATCGCCGACGCCGATCGGGTCCGCCTCGGCGCCCACCTGGCCGACGGCACCACCGTCATGCACGAGGGGTTCGTGAACTTCAACGCCGGCACGCTGGGCTCCGCCATGGTCGAGGGCCGCATCAGCGCCGGTGTCGTCGTGGACGACGCCTCCGACATCGGTGGCGGGTCGTCGATCATGGGGACGCTGTCGGGTGGCGGCAAGGAGGTCATCCGCGTCGGCAAGCGCTGCCTCCTCGGCGCCAACGGCGGCATCGGGATCTCACTGGGCGACGACTGCGTGGTCGAGGCGGGCCTCTACGTCACCGCCGGCACCCGGGTGACGCTGCCCGACGGCACGGTGCTCAAGGCCGGCGAGCTGAGCGGCAGCGACCGCCTGCTGTTCCGCCGCCACAGCGTCACCGGCACCGTCGAGGTGGTCCCCCGCGCCGGCCGCCAGTCGGTCGAGCTGAACCCCGCCCTCCACCACAACTGACACCCACCCTCACGCCGGGGGCGGCGGCTCGTTGGGTGGCGTCGCACCGGGCATCGGCGTGGTCGGAGCCGTCGGCGGCTCGGGCTGCGGCGACGAGGCCGGAGGTTCCGGCGGAGGCGGCGGCGGTGGCGGTGGGGCTGGAGGCATCGGCGGGGCCGGGGCCGCCGGCGGAGCGGGCGGTTGGTACCCGGGCGGGGCCTGGTGCTGGGGTTGAGGCTGGTAGTGGGGCCACATCGGTTGGGGGGACGGGGGCCAGCCGCCACCCGCACCCGGAGGGCCTGGGGGGCGGTAGCCCGAACCGACGAGTGCGAGTTGGCGGCGGGTCTTGGAGCCGCTGCGCTTGACCGCCACGATGATCGCGACGACGACGCCGGCGATCACGCCGACGAAGCCGGACAGCAGCGCACCGATGATGCCCGCCACCAGGCCGCCGCCGATGCCCGGGCCCACCGCGATCACCGACTCGCTGTCGCCCTCGGCGCTCACCCGGTAGTCGCCGGACTCCTCGGCGCGGAACGTGAACAGCGCCTCGCCCTCATGGCCGTCACCGTCGGCGTAGGTGACGGTGCCGGAGTAGCTGTCGAGGTCGACCGCGCTGCCGTCGGGCGCCGTCAGGTTCACCGTCACGCTGGGATCGAACCGGAAGTCGTCGTTGGCGCCGTCGAACTCCTGGTAGACGCTGTAGTTGCCCGAGTCCAGGGTGACGGTGCCGGAGCCGGGGACGTCGACCCGCTGGAAGTCACCGATCCGGTCGGAGTACGTCTGCGCCGTCCGCACACCGATGACCACGGCGAGCACGATGCCGCCGATCCCCAGCGTCGCGGCGACGACGTACCACCACCCGTTCGGCTTGAGCGGTTCGGTGCTGGACGGCGCGACGGGCGGCGCTCCATAGGGACCCGGCTGCATGGTGGTCAGTCTGGCGCGTCAGCTGGCCAGGCGTTCCGCGACCAGCGCCAGCCGGTCGTCGGGCTGCACCACGGCGATCCGCACGTGCTCGGCCCCGGCGGCGCCGTAGAAGTCGCCCGGCGACACCAGCGCTCCGCCGCGCTCGGCCAACTCGGACGCCAGCTTCCACGCATCGCCGTGCGGCGCCCGCGCCCACAGGTAGAAGGCACCCGCGGGCAAGTCGCACTCCACGGACATCGACAGCAGCGCGTCGCGCATCACCGACAGGCGCCCCAGGTAGCGCTCCCGCTGCTCCTCGACGTGCGCATCGTCGCCCAACGCCGCGGTCGCGGCGGCCTGCACCGGGCCCGGCACCATGAAGCCCGCGTGCTTGCGCACCTCGGACAGGTAGTGCACCAGCTCGGCATCGCCGGCGTAGAAGCCGACCCGAAGCCCGGCCAGGTTGGAACGCTTCGACAGCGAGTGCAGCGCCAGCACGCCCTCGGTGCCCTCGGAGAGGATCGTGCGGCCCGGTCCGTCCCACGTGAACTCGATGTAGCACTCGTCGGACAGCACGGGGACGCCCCGCGAGCGCCCCCAGGCGGCGGCGGTCGGCAGGTCGAACAGCTCGCCGGTCGGGTTGCCGGGCGTGTTGACCCACAGGCACAGCGCCCGCGCCGCGTCGGCCTCGGCGATGTCGTCGAGCGTCCGGTAGGCGACCGAGCGGCAGCCCGCCAACGTGGCCCCCATGGCGTAGGTCGGGTAGCTCGGCTCGGGGTACAGGACCGTGTCGCGCCCCGGGTCACGCAGCCGCAGCCACTGTGGGATGCCTGCGACCAGCTCCTTCGTGCCGACGCAGGCGGCGACGTCCGACGGCGACACCGCCACGTCGAAGCGCCGGCGGAACCAGGCCACCACGGCGTCGCGCATGTCCGCCGAGCCCACCGACGGCGGGTAGCCCCGCTCCCGACCCGACGTCGCCAGCGCGGAGATCACGAACGCCGGCGGCGGGTCGCACGGCGTGCCGATGGAGAGATCCACGCACCCGCCCGGCAGCCGGTCGGCTAGCGGGCGCAGTGCGTCGAGACGGTCGTAGGGGTACGGCGGTGGCCTGAACGCTTGCTGCACTTCAGCAGACTAGATCCCCTGGTGCAGCGAGCTCTTCAAGCGTTGGCGCGCTTCTCGCCGTCGAAGAAGTTGTAGATCATCAGCACGATGACGGCGCCGATCACCGAGCCGATGATCCCGCTGGGCTGGATGATGCCGTCGCCGGAGTCGAAGATGATCCGACCGAGGAAGCCGCCCACGAACGACCCGACGACGCCCAGCGCCGCGGTCAGCGGCAACGACAGCGGGTCCTCGCCGGGGACGAGCAGTCGGGCGATGTAGCCGGCGATGACGCCGAGGACCAGGAACGTGATCAGTGACCAGAGCACTCTGCGACCTCCAGGGTCGGATGAGGTTGCGGGACCGTTCCCACGGCGCCACGGCCACCAAACCGTGCCGCCCGGCTGCACGGTCAGGCGTTGGTCACGAACTCACCCAAGCGCCCGACCGTCGCCTCGTCGAAGCGACCCCGTATGTACATACCACCTTCACCAGGGCTTTCGGACAGCACCTCTCCCCCACGGTGCACCGCGGCCAGCAGGTCGCCCCGCTCGTAGGGGATCACCAGCTCGACCACCCGGGTGAGCGCCCGCAGCCGGTCGCCGACGGTGCGGACCAGCACGTCGACGCCGTCGCCGGTGGTGGCGCTGAACGCCACCGAGCCCGGCCACCGGTCCACCAGGCGCTCGGCGGCGTCCGGCGCCAGGTCGGCCTTGTTGAACGCCATCAGCTCGGGAACGTCGGCCGCACCGATCTCGCCGAGGACGGAGCGGACGGCCTCGATGTTGCCGGCCGGGTCGGGTGCCGAGGCATCGACCACGTGGACCAGCAGGTCGGCGTCGACGGCGACGGCCAACGTCGACTTGAACGCCTCCACCAGCTGGTGCGGCAGCTTGCGGATGAAGCCGACGGTGTCGGTGAGCAGCACGCGCTCGCCGCCGGGCAGGTCGAGACGACGGGTGGTGGCGTCGAGCGTGGCGAACAGGCGGTCCTCGACGAGGACGCCCGCGTCGGTGAGCCGGTTGAGCAGCGTCGACTTGCCGGCGTTCGTGTAGCCGACGATCACCGCCCGCGGCAGGGCGCCGGTGCGCTGCGCCTTGCGCTGGGTGTCACGGTGACGGTCGACCTCGCGCAGCTCGGCCTCGAGCTTGTGGACCCGACGTACGAGCCGCCGCCGGTCGACCTCGAGCTGGGTCTCGCCGGGGCCGCGGGTGCCGATGCGGGCGCCGCCGCCCGCCGACATGCCGCCGGCCTGCTGCGACAGCGCCTTGCCCCGCCCTCGCAGGCGCGGCAGCCGGTAGCGCAGCTGGGCCAGCTCGACCTGCGCCTTGCCCTCCTGGCTGTGGGCGTTCTGGGCGAAGATGTCGAGGATCACCGCGGTGCGGTCGATGGCCGTGCGGCCGAGCAGCTTCTCCAGGTTGAACTGCTGCGCCGGCGTGAGCTCGTTGTCGAACACCACGGTGTCGCAGTCGGTGGCCAGCGCCAGCTCCTTGAGCTCCTCGGCCTTGCCCTTGCCCACGTAGGTGGGCGGGTCGGGCGCGTTGCGGCGCTGCATGAGGCGACCCACCTCGTCGGCACCGGCCGTGTCGACCAGGAGGGACAGCTCGTCGAGCGATGCCTCGGTCTTCTCGGCCGTGTCGGGCGGGAGGGTGACACCGACCAGGACGATCTTCTCGCGAAACGACCGCTCGATCAGTGACATGGCCACGATCCTGCCCGGTGAAGGCGCTGTAGGGCCACGCTTTATCCCGCGGCCGGGCGGGTGTAGGGGTAGTCGATGGCGGCGATCACGGTGGCCGGGCCGGTCAGCTCGACGGTCGCCCCGAGCCGCACCTCGGCGACCCCGCCCGGCTGGTGCACGTCCACGTGCCGGCCCACCAGGCCCCAGGCGTTGGCGACCGCCGCCGACGCGCACGCCCCGGTGCCGCACGCCTGCGTGGGCCCGACGCCCCGCTCGTAGGTGCGGATGGTGACGGCGTCGTCGCCGGGGCCGGGGATGAGCAGGTGGACGTTGGCGCCGCCGGGAGTGCCGGCGTTGACCCGCTCGCCCATGCCGACCAGGTCGATGGCGTCGAACGCCTGGCCCCGGTCGACCTCCAGCACCAGGTGGGGGTTGCCCAGGTCGGCCCAGGCGCTGCGCACGAACGGACCGCCGACCCAGCTCGCCTCCCGCCGGTCGAAGCGCACCGGCCCCATGTCGACCGTGATCAGGTGGGTTGTGGCATCGATCGCCTGCTGGACGACCACGCTGCGCAGGCCGGCGTCGGTGAGCACGGCGACCTGGGTGGGGCCGTCGGACTTGGGCTCGACCCAGCCCTCGAGCACCATCGCCTGCACCAGGCAGCGGATGCCGTTGCCGCTCATCTCGGCGCGGGAGCCGTCGGCGTTGAGCAGCTCCATCACGGCGTCGGGCGGCTCGGGGTCGGGGCCCGTGCCGGGGCGGACGGCCCTGATCAGGCCGTCGGCGCCGATGCCGCGGTAGCGGTCGCACACGGCCCGGGCCAGGTCGGCGGCGACGGGGTGGAGGCCCGACCGGTCGAGGAGGACGAGGAAGTCGTTGCCCAGCCCGTGGTGCTTGGTGAGCCGCATGGTGATCAGAAGGCTACGGCGTCGGCGCAGCCGACCCCGCTTGGGGCGATGGCGGGGTGGTTGGCGGGGAGTTTGCCAGGACGAGGGCCGCGAGCGGTTCCCGCAGGGTCGTGGGGTCGTCGGCGCGCAGCCACTCGATGCGGGGGTCGCGCCGGAACCACGACCGCTGGCGGCGGGCGAACTTGCGGGTGCGGCCGACGGCCAGGTCGACGGCCTCGTCGAGATCGACGCCCTCCTCGACGTGGGCGAGCAGCTCGCGGTAGCCGAGGGCCTGGCGGGCGGTGCGCGACAGGCCCCGGGGGTCGGCGGCCAGGCGGCGGACCTCGTCGACGAAGCCGGCGGCCAGCTGGTCGGCGTACCGGGCGGTGATGCGGGCGGCGACGGTCTCGCTGGGCAGCTCGACGCCGAGGAGCCGGAACGGCGTGGGCGGGTAGGCCTCCAGGCCGGGGCCGAACGACGAGAACGGGGCGCCGCTGCCGAGCGTCACCTCCAGGGCCCGGACGACCCGGCGGCGGTTGCCGGGCTCCATGCGGGCGGCGGCCGCGGGGTCGAGCTGCTGGAGGCGGGCGTAGAGGGCCACGGTGTCGGGCTCGGCCTCCAGCTCGGCGCGCGCCTCGGGGTAGCGGCCCGGGATGGTGAGGTCGTCGACCACCGCTCGCAGGTAGAGGCCGGTGCCGCCGACCAGCAGGGCCCGCCGGCCGCGGGCCTCGATGTCGGCCAGCGCGTCCCGGAAGGCCTGCTGGAAGCGGGTGACCGTGAACTCGTCCCACGGGTCGGCCAGGTCGAGCAGGTGGTGGCGCACCTCGGCCTGCTCCGCCGCGGTCGGCTTGGCCGTGCCGACGTCCATCCCCCGGTACACCTGCATCGAGTCGACCGAGACGATCTCGAGGCGCGGATCACGACGGGCGAGGGCGAGACCCAGCGCCGACTTCCCCGACGCCGTCGTCCCGACCAGCGCCAGGTGGGTCGGGGCGTCAGACAACAGCGACGGGGATGCGGGTCTTGTGGGTCGCTGGTGCGGTCACCCCGAGGAGCTCCCCGGTGAGGTGGTGGGGGGCGGCGGTGGTGACCTGGACGTCGACGTAGCTGCCGGGACGGAGGGTCGATCCGGAGCGGAAGTGGACCAGCTTGTTCTGGCGGGTGCGGCCGGAGGTGACCGTCGCATCCTTGCGGGACGGGCCCTCCACCAGGGCTTCCTCCACCCGGCCGATCCGGTCCCGATGGCGGGCCAGCGCCGAGCGCTCGACCACCACCCGCAGGCGCTCGAACCGCTCGGCGGTCACCTCCGACGGGACGAACTCGTCGGTGCGCTCGGCCGCCTCGGTGCCGGGACGGGGGCTGAAGATGAAGGTGTAGGCGCTGTCGTAGGCCGCCTCGGCCACTACCTCGAGGGTGCGCTCGAAGTCGGCGTCGGTCTCGCCCGGGAAGCCGACGATGATGTCGGTGGTGACGGCCAGGTCGGGCATCGCCGCCCGGGCCGCCTCGAGCCTCCGGAGGTAGCGCTCGGCCGTGTAGCCCCGGTGCATCGCCGCCAGCACCCGGTCGCTGCCGGCCTGGAGCGGCAGGTGGAGGTGTTCGCACACCGCCGGCGTCTCCGCCATCGCCGCGATCGTCTCCGGCCGCAGGTCCTTGGGGTGCGGGCTGGTGTAGCGCACCCGCCGGATGCCGTCGACGGCGCCGACCGCCCGCAGCAGGTCGGCGAACAACGGACGCACCTTGGCGTCGCGGTCGCCGGCCTGGCGGCGCTCCAGCATCAGGTCGCGGCCGTAGCTGTTGACGTTCTGGCCCAGCAGCGTCACCTCGGTGACACCGTCGGCGGCCAGCCCCTCGACCTCGGCGACCAGCTCGGCGAACGGCCGGCTGATCTCCCGCCCCCGCACCGCCGGGACGATGCAGAAGGCGCACGAGTTGTCGCAGCCCACCTGGATCGTCAGCCAGCTGGCGTAGGGCAGCTCGCGCTGGACCTGCAGGGCGCTCGGGAAGGTGGCCCGATCGTCGCTCGCCGCCTCGTCGAGGATCTCGACCAGCGACCCCGCGCTCCCGGACTGCTGCTCACGCAGCAGCTCGGCGGCCCGGCCCACGTTGTGGGTGCCGAACACCACGTCGACGTGCGGCGCCCGGGCGACGATGCCGTCGCGGTCCTTCTGGGCCAGGCACCCGCCGACCATGATCTGCAGCTCGGGGTTGCGGTCCTTCAGCGACTTGAGGTGACCGAGGTGGCCGTAGAGCTTGTTGTCGGCGTTCTCCCGGATGCAGCAGGTGTTGAGCACGATCACGTCGGCGTCGTCGGGCGACTCCGCGGGACGCAGCCCGTCGGCCTCGAGCAACCCCACGATCCGCTCGGAATCATGCTCGTTCATCTGGCACCCGAAGGTGCGCACGGCGTAGGTCCTGGCGCTCATGGGCGCCCGCAGGCTACTCCTGCTAGCCGCCCCCACCCGCAGGAGATGGGTAGTCGGGCACGGCCTCCTCGGGAGGCGGCTCGGTGATCCTCGTGATCGCACCGGCGGGGTCGAACACCTTCAGCTCCTCGGGCCACTCGTCGGCGTAGTAGCGCCGGGCGCCGTCGACGTACTGGTACGCGCCGGTGCGCGGGTTACCGAACTCGTCGACGATCTCGACGTCGGGGTCGTACCAGAGCTCGACCAGGTCGTCGATGCCCTGGTAGTCGACGTCGCCGTCCCACAGCTCCGTGCCGTAGTTGACGCTCGGCTGGGTGCGGGCCCGGGGCGTCGGCGGGAAGGCGAACGCGGCCTGCCGGGTGTTCTCCTGCGTCGGGTCCGGCCCCGCCAGGTGGAGGCCGGTGAAGAACAGGGCGATCTGCGGGTAGGTCAGCAGCAGGCTGCCGTCGGCCGGCGGAGGCTCGCCGTGGTACCACTCGTAGAGCTTGTAGGCGGGGTTCAGCTTCGGCTCGGACGCCGGCGGCAGGTAGCTGATGCCGAACGCGTGACGCCACTGCTCGGGGTCGACCAGCCCCGCGCCGGCGTTGGTGTCGAGCAGCTGCGGGGCGAGCATCACCCACTCCGGGAACCAGTCCTGCTTGGTGGCCTCCCGGCTGATGTCGCCCATCGTGATGGGGTCGCTGCGCGTCAGCACGGTGGTGACGCCCGCCTCCTTCATCTCGGTGACGGCGCTGGTGGCGAACTCGGCGGCCCCGCCCAGGTTCAGCTCGAAGGCGTAGTCCTTGACGACGTCGACGCCGGCCTCCTCGAGATCGCCCTTCAGCAACTCCGCGTTCTCGCGGGTGTTCTCGTTCTGGGCCAGCGTCATCTGGGCGAACACGCGGTCCTCACCGTTGAGCTCGTCGCCGGCGAACTCGACCGGCTTGTCCTGGAGCTTGGTGGTGACGTAGTTCAGCGAGTGGGTGTTGAGCTGCTTCTCCGACGCCACCAGGCCGAACGACGTGGGTGCCGGGTCCTCGATGCCGGGGCAGGCGACGCAGATGATGCCCTGGTTGTGCAGCTCCTGGGTCCAGACGTTGGCGAGCAGTGGGCCGCCCAGCACCGCGGCCGGCTTCATCGCCGCCGCCTTCACCGCGTCGGCGCGGGCCGCCACCGAGTCGGTCATGCTCCCCGACGCCTCGATGAACTCGACCTCCACCTGGCGACCGTAGGTGTTGTAGTAGCTCTGGAAGATCTCGACCAGGCCGAGCTGTGTCTCCTTCCACTCCTCGATGGTGTCGTCGAAGCCCAGCGCCTGCTTGATGAACGAGAAGATCACGTCGTTCTCGTTGGGCACCCAGAGCACGACCTTGATCGTGTCCTCGGTGATGCCGTCCACCGGGCTGCCGGGGGTCGGTTCGGCGATCGCCGTGCACTCGGGGGCGAAGAAGAACGGGATGGCGACCTTGCCGGTCTCCTGGTCGCAGGTGTCGGGGAACTCGGCGGCGAGGCTCGGGTCGTCCTGCGCCATGTTCCAGGTCACGACGCCCTCGGGGTACGACTCGGCGGCGACGTCGCTGCCGTCGTCGGTCTCCTCGTCGCCGCCCTCGTCGTCGTCGCCGCTCATGACGATCGACGCCCCCGCGACCAGGGCGATCACGACCAGGATCGCGGCCAGCGGGCCGTAGCGCTTCAGCGCGTTGCGCTCCGGCTCCGGGGGTGTGTCACTGCTCGGTTGCACGGATGGCATCCCTTTCGTGCCCGGCCGCGGCGGGCCGAGGTGGTGCAGTTCGTCGGTCGGAACGGTTGACGGCAGTGGCGTTGTCGCCCAGGTAGGAGCTGACGACCGCGGGGTCGGCCAGCACCTCGGCGGGCGTGCCCACGGCGAGGACCCGGCCGCGGTCCATGGCGACCATGCGGTCGGCCACCTCCTCGACCAGCGGGATGTCGTGCTCGACCAGCACGACGCTGGCCCCCATCTCGTCGCGGACCCGCCGGATCAGGGGCGCCAGGGCCTCCACCTCGCGCTGGGCGATGCCCGACGCCGGCTCGTCGAGCAGCACGACGCTCGGGCGGTGGGCCAGCAGGCAGGCCAGGTCGACGACACGGCGGGTGCCGGTGGACAGCTCCCCGACGAACAGCGAGCGGTAGGGCTGCAGGCCCAGCAGCTCGACCAGCTCGTTCACCCGGCGCCGCACGGCCTGCTCGCTGTCGTAGACGTTGGGCAAGTGGAAGGCCGCGGACAGCGGGTCGCCCACCTGCACCCAGCGCTCGACCGCCACGGCGATCGTCTGGTCGACGGTGAGGGACGTGAACAGGCGGGCGTCCTGGAACGAGCGGCCCAGGCCCCGGCGGGCACGGCCGGCGGCCCGCAGGTGGCTGACGTCGCGGCCGGCCAGCAGCACCTTGCCGCCCGTCGGGGGCACGAAGCCGCTGAGCAGGTCGAACAGGGTGGTCTTGCCGGCGCCGTTGGGGCCGATCACGCCGACGATCTCGCCGGGTTCGATGGCGAGCGTGACGTCGTCGACCGCCCGGAGGCCGCCGAACGCCACGGTGAGCCCGAGGGTCTCGAGGACGGGGAGCGGGGGCGGTGCGGCTGCGCCGCCGCTGCCGCCGTTGGGCTTCACGGAGCGCGGGGCGGCAGGGCCGTCGGCCAGCTCCGCCGCCTCGGCCGTCACGGTGGACGCCGAGCTGAGGAACACCGAGCGCAGCAGGTCGGGGCGGTCGAGCAGGTCCTGGGCGGGGCCGGAGAAGCGGACCTCGCCGCGCTCCAGGAACACGGCCCGGTCGGCGATGCCCAGCGCCACGTTCACCGACTGCTCGACCACCAGGAGGGTGGTGCCCTCGTCGCGCAGGTGGTCGACGAACTTCATCAGCTGCGCGACCACCGTCGGCGCCAGGCCCAGCGACAGCTCGTCGATCATCAGCAGCTTCGGCTTCCCGAGGAGGGCCATGCCCAGGGCCAGCATCTGCTGCTGGCCGCCGGAGAGGTTGGAGGCCCGCTCGTCGGCCCGGGCCCGGAGGACCGGGAACAGGACCTCGACGCGCTCGATGCCGGCCGCGACCGCGGCCTTGTCGCGGCGGTGGAGCCAGGACGCCACCCGCAGGTTGTCGGCGACGCTGAGCGTAGGGAAGATGCCCTGGCCGCCGGGCATCTGCAGCAGGCCCCGGCGGGCGACGCGATGGGCGGGGCCGCCGGTGATGTCGTGGTCGTCGAACCGGATCGACCCGTCCTTGGGGGTGACCAGGCCCGAGATGGCCCGCAGCAACGTCGACTTGCCGGCGCCGTTGGTGCCCAGCAGCGCCACGGCCTCGCCCTTGCGGACGGCCAGGTCGATGCCGAACAGGATCGGCACCCCGCCGTAGGCGACCTTCACGCCCCTCGCGTCGAGCAGCAGCTCGCGGCGGTCGACCGGCGGCTCGGCAGCAGCGGCGGCGGGCTCGGGGCCGGCTGCGGCGACGGCCGGGACGACCGGCGCTCCCGTCGGAGCCGGTTGGGTGGCGAGGTCGGGGGTGTCGTCGACGCCGAGGACCATCAGCGCGTCGGCAGCGGCGACGGCGTCGGACGCGGTGCGGCGCGTGTAGCCGGGGACGTCGAGGCGGCGGGCCCGGGCGACCGCGCGCAGCGCCCGGTCGCGGAACCCGAACACCACGCCCGCCAGGCCCTTGGGGAACAGCAGCAGCACCACGATCACGCCGGCGCCCTGGGCGATGATCGCCCACTGGTCGTCGAGGAACCAGCGGGTGCCCCAGAAGTAGAGGGCGCCGAGCACGGCTCCGGTGGCCGACGTCATGCCGCCGATCACCACCATCGCGAAGACGGCCAGGTTGTCGAGCGGGTCGAACGAGCTGGAGTCGTAGGTGCGCTGCTGGAAGGTGAACAGGGCGCCGGCCAGCGAGGCGATCGCCCCGGACAGGGCGAAGGCCGCCAGCCGGAGCCGGACCGGCGACACCGAGTAGGCCTGGGCGGCCCGCTCGTTGTCGCGCAGGGCGACCAGCGCCCGACCGAAGCGGCTGGAGCGGATGTTGCGGACGCCGAGGATCGTCACGAACAGCGTGAACAGGGCGATGTAGTAGGCGCCCCTCTCGCTGGTGACCTCGAAGCCCCCGAGGATCGGCGGGCGTTCGATCAGCTGGTTCGAGATCGGCACCCACTTGAAGCGGTCGCGGTCGAGCAGGTAGGTGGACGCCGCCAGGGCGAAGGCCAGGCTGCTGACCGCCAGGTACATGCCGCGCAGGCGCAGCGTCGGCACGCCGACGATCGTGCTGGCCCCGGCGCCGAGGCAGGCCGCCAGCACCAGGACGGGGAGGAGGTCGAGGCCGTGCTCCAACATGAGCCAGCCACCGAACGCCGCGCCCAGGGCGAAGTAGGCGATGTGGCCCAGCGAGATGATGCCGCCCCACCCCGACAGCAGCACCAGCGCCAGGCCGAGCAGGGCGTAGATCAGCAGCGTGCCGCCCTTGAAGACCTGGTCGACCTCCAGGACGTAGGGGATCCCGATGGCGACGGCCGCCACGAGGCCGAACGCGACCCCCCGGCCGAACTTCACCTCCGGGAGCCGCCCGAGGCTCCACGGCACCGGGCGCACCTCTTCGGCCCCGCGCCAGGCGACGTCCTCGGTGCCGTCGCCCCGGCCGATCTCGGCCCGGCGGGCGATCAGCGTGACCGCCACGACGGCGGCCAGCACCACGAACGTCATCCGCTGGTCGCCGTAGTGGGAGAAGACACCCTGGTCGAGCACTCCGAGGGCCACCGCCGCGGCGGTGACCGAGGTGAGGTGGACCATCCGCCCGACAACCAGGGCGACGAGCGCCCGTATCAGCACCTGCAGGCCCAGAGCGGACTCGAGGGTCGGGATGCCCTGGACACCGCTGCGGAGGAACACCGTCAGGAAGGCGAGCAGCGCGGCCACCGCCCAGACGACCGTCTGCAGCCGGTAGACGGGGACGCCCAGCAGCGAGGCGCGATCCGCGCTGTCGGCACTGGCCCGGATCGCCACGCCGACATCGCTGCGCTGCAGGAACAGCGCCACGACGGCGATCGAGACCGGAGCGATGACGAGGACGAGGATGTCGTTGGCGTTGAACACGACGCTGCCCACCGAGAACGTGGCGTCGAACGGCGGCTCGAGGCGACCGACGGCGAAGTCGATGTCCCACAGGCGGGGCAGCAGCAGGGCCAGGCCGACCAGCAGCTGGCTGAGACCGATGGTGGCGATGGTGACCAGCAACCGCGGCGCCCGGAAGAAGCGCCGGATCACCAGCCGCTCGACCGCCGCCCCGAAGAGGATCGCGATGGCCAGACCGGCCGCGAACGCCACGGGATAGGGCAGGCCGGTCTGCTGGATCAGCAGGAACGACACCACCGCTGGCGCCAAGCCGAGGTCGGCCTGGGCGAAGTTGATGATGCGGTTGGCCCGGTACACCATCGCCATGCCCAAGGCGATCATCGCCGTGAGGCCGCCGAGCACCAGGCCCCGCAGGACCAGCCCGGCGCTCATCGGGAAGAACACCTGTTGACCGATCAGGATCAGCAGCGCCGGCCCGAAAGCGGTAGCCGACGGCCGTAACCGATCGGTCAACGACTCCCTGTCCCCCGCGGCTACCGGTTGGCTGTCAAGCAAGACTTCACCCACCGTGGCGCTGCCCCCACTGTGTCGGACCCCGGAATTACCGGCAGTCACCCTAGTCGTGAGGGCAGCGCGGAGGCGGCCAGCCTTGAGCGTGCGGAGACAGGTGCGCCTCCGCCTCTCAGTCGTCCAGCGAGATGGGCTCCTCGTCGGCGGCGCTCATCACATCGTCGGGTTTCTCGGCCTCGGCGGCGTCGCCGACACCGAGCTGCGTGCGGACCTTGTCGGAGATCTCCATCATGATCTCGGGGGTGTCGGTCAGGAACTGCTTGGCGTTCTCACGCCCCTGGCCCAGCTGCTCGCCCTCGTACGTGTACCAGGCACCCGACTTCTTCACGAGGCCCAGGTCGACACCGACGTCGAGCAGCGAGCCCTCGCGGCTGATGCCCTTGCCGTACATGATGTCGAACTCGGCCTGCTTGAAGGGCGGGGCCACCTTGTTCTTCACGACCTTCACCCGGGTGCGGTTGCCGACGACCTCGACGCCGTCCTTGATCGACTCGATCCGCCGGATGTCGAGCCGCACCGACGAGTAGAACTTCAGCGCCCGGCCACCCGGCGTGGTCTCGGGCGAGCCGAACATCACGCCGATCTTCTCCCGCAGCTGGTTGATGAAGACACAGATCGTGTTGGACTTGCTGAGGTTGGCGGTGAGCTTGCGCAGCGCCTGCGACATGAGGCGGGCCTGCAGGCCGACGTGTGTGTCGCCCATGTCGCCCTCGATCTCGGCCCGGGGCGTGAGCGCCGCCACCGAGTCGATCACGATGACGTCGATCGACCCCGAACGGATCAGCATGTCGGTGATCTCGAGCGCCTGCTCCCCGGTGTCGGGCTGGGAGATGAGGAGCTCGTCGATGTCGACCCCGATGGCCTTCGCATAGACGGGATCCATGGCGTGCTCGGCGTCGACGTAGGCACAGATGCCGCCGTTGCGCTGGGCCTCGGCCACCACGTGCATGGCCAGCGTCGACTTGCCCGACGACTCCGGCCCGTAGATCTCGGTGACGCGTCCCTTGGGCAGGCCCCCGATGCCGAGCGCGATGTCCAACGACATCGCCCCGGTGGAGATCGCTTCGATGCCCATGCTGGTGCGCTCGCCCATGCGCATCACAGAGCCCTTGCCGAACTGCTTCTCGATCTGACTCAGGGCCATCTCGAGGTTCTTGTCTCGGTCCACCTTGGCGGTCCTTTCTAAGGGGGAGGGATCTTCTACTCGAGACCCTAAGAAGCCCCTGTGACAGTTAAGGGCCGGATGACAGCAATGTAGTTTCCGAACACCCGTTCGATCAAGGATGGTGGGTCGGAAAGGTGGCGAGCGTCTCGTAGCGGGGGCCGTCGGGGCCCAGGTGGCTGCGGACCAAGGCGACCTCCGGCACCGGCCAGTGCAGGTCGACGGGGGTGCCGGCCAATGATCTGGCCACCACTCCCCTGCGGCCCCTCGCCCGGGCCAGCGTGAGGTGGCCGCGGAAGGGACGGTCTTCGTCGGGGCCGATGTGGGTGATCGCGGCGGCGAGGGCGTCGACGCCGGCGACCGGGACGCACAGGACCTGGCGGCCCAGGCGGGTCACGCCGGGGGTGGCCTCAGCCTCGGCGGCGGGGAGGCGGGTCGCAGCCAACGCCTCCAAGACCGGAGCGACGTCGGCGACCTCGCCGAGGAACCGGAGCGTCACGTGGAGCTGCTCACGGGTGACCCAGCGCAGGGACTCGGCGTCGGGGCGACGGCGGAGGTCGACGACCACCTCGACCAGGGCGTCGAGGACGTCGTCCGGAGGTTGCGCCGCGACGAACAGCCGCATCCCGGCGTGTCTAGTCGGTGGCGGAGAGGCGGTGGCGGAGGAGGTCGAGGAGCGAGATGCAGGCGAACTGGCGGACGCGCTCACGGTCGCCCGGCAGGGTGACCCGGGTGACCAGGGGCTTCTCGTCCAGGCCGTCGACGGCGAGGAAGACCGTGCCCGGGAGCTCGTCGTCCTGGGTGTCGGGGCCGGCCACGCCGGTCACCCCCAGGCCGACATCGGCGCCCAGCACCGAACGGACGCCCGACGCCATCGCGGCGGCCGCCGTCTCGCTCACCACCGGGCCCTCGGGGACGTCGAGCAGCGTGTACTTCACGTCGGAGGCGTAGGCCACCACTCCCCCACGGAACCAGGCGCTGGCGCCCGGCACGTTCACCAGGCGGGCCGCCACCAGGCCGCCCGTCAGCGACTCGGCCACCGCCAGCGTCAGGCCCCGCTCTTCCAACAAGGCCGCCACCGCGTGCTCCATCCCCATGCCGTCGATCCCGAAGACCAGCGAGCCCAGCATCCCCCGCAGCACCGCCTCCTCGGCGTCGAGCACGGCCTCGGCCTCGGCGTCGGTCGCCGCCTTCACCGTCATCCGCACCTTCAGCCCCTCGATGCCGCTGGCCAGGTAGGCCAGGGTCACGGTGCCCGAAGCGTCCAGCTCGGTGACGTGGTCGGCCAGGCGCTCGGCCAGGCCCGACTCGCTCTCGCCCCACGTCCGCAGCGTCCGGGAGCGGATCACCGCCGGCTGACCCGAACGACGCTGCAGGTCGGGGATCACCGCCCCCAGGAAGATCGCCTTCATCTCGTAGGGCACCCCCGGCAGGGCGTAGACGACACCGTCGCCCACCGGGCAGATCAGCCCCGGCGCCGTGCCCGGCTGCGGGTCGGCGATGGCCGTCGCCCCCTCCGGCACCATCGCCTGGCGCAGGTTGTTGGCCGGCATGCGGCGACCCCGGGAGGCGAACATCTCCAGGACGCGGTCGGCGACGTCGTCGTCCTGCACCAGCCGCACGCCCATCACCGCCGCGATGGCCTCCCGGGTGATGTCGTCCTGGGTGGGCCCCAGCCCGCCGCAGACCACCACGGCGTCGGACCGCGACAGCGCCAGGGCGATCGCGTCGACCATGCGCTCCTGGTTGTCGCCGACCGTCTGACCGTTGGTGCAGTCGATGCCGGCCAGCGCCAGCTGCTCGCCCAACCACGCCGAGTTCGTGTCGACGATCTGGCCCAGCAGCAGCTCGGTGCCGACGGCGACGATCTCACAACGCATCGGACGCAGCTCCCCGTACCCCGCCCGACGACGTCGAACGGCTTCCTTCCATCACGTACTGCGCGCCCGTGACCAGCGTGAGCGCCACCGCCACCCACAGGGTCAGCGTGACGACGTCGTGGGTGTCCTCGAACGGCGGGGCCAGGGCCAGGCCCACCGCCACCGACTGCACCACCGTCTTCACCTTGGCCAGGAAGCGGGCCGGCACCGCCAGGCCACGCCGCCCCCAGTAGGAGCGGAAGACCGAGATACCCACCTCCCGCATGGCGATCAGCGCCACCGGGAGCCACCAGAAGCCGCCGACCACCACGACCGCCCACATGGCCCCCAGCACCAGGGCCTTGTCGGCCAGGGGGTCGAGGAAGGCGCCCGAGCGGGTGGTGCCCATGCGGCGGGCCAGCCAGCCGTCGAGCCCGTCGGTGGACGCCAGCACGGTCCAGATCACCAACGCCACCCACGACGGGCCGTCGGTGGCCAGGATCAGCAGCCACAGCAGCGGGGCGAACATCAGCCGCCCGATGGTGACGTAGTTGGCCGGGGTGGCGATGGCCGACGGGCCGAACGAGGTCGCCATGCCCGGTCAGCCCGGGACTGCGTGCGAAGGACCGGAGTCGGGCCTCGATGTGCTCGGCGGCCCGCCCGCTGCGTCGGCGTCGGCCTCGGCGTCGAGGTCGGGCCCGGCGGCACCGGTGATCTGGACCTTGACCAGGGAACCGACCGGCAGCGAGGTGGGCACGTTGACGATGCCGTCGATCTCCGGCGCCTCGCGGTGGCTGCGGGCCACGCCCGGCTGGTCGACCAGCACCTCGACGGTCGAGCCGATCAGCTC
The DNA here is from genome assembly GCA_035316325.1 of Acidimicrobiales bacterium. Taxonomy (NCBI): domain Bacteria; kingdom Bacillati; phylum Actinomycetota; class Acidimicrobiia; order Acidimicrobiales; species Acidimicrobiales bacterium. The sequence continues at coordinate 15,828 of DATHJB010000035.1, read as the reverse complement.
GTCACGCCGGGCCGCGGTGATCGGATCCTGCAGGTCGCGCAGCTCCGCCAGCCGCTCCTGCATCAGCACCCGGTCGACCTGGCCGTCGAGGTCGGCGGCGTAGGTGCCGTCCTCGCGGCTGTACGGGAAGAAGCCCACCCAGTCGACCTGGGCGGTCTCGACGAAGCGGAGCAGCTCGTCGTGGTCCTGCTCGGTCTCGCCCGGGTAGCCGACGATGAAGTTGGAGCGGAACGTCGCCTCGGGCACCCGCGCCCGGATCGCCTCGATGCGCTCGAGGAAGCGCTCGCCGTCGCCCCAGCGGCGCATGCGGCGCAGCAGCGGGCGCGCCACGTGCTGCAACGACAGGTCGAAGTAGGGGACGCCGGTGGCACAGATCGCATCGATCAGACCGTCGGTGAGATCGGAGGGATACAGGTACAGCAGGCGCGACCGGTCGACCCGGGCCGCCACCGCCTCCAGCAGCGGGACGATCTGGCGACTGCCCTGCCCCTGGTCGCGGCCGTAGGCGGCCAGGTCCTGGGCCACCAGCACGATCTCGCGGACGCCGCCGCCGGCCAGCGCGTCGACCTCGTCGAGGATCGACTCCTGGGTGCGGCTCCGCTGGGGCCCCCGGAAGCTGGGGATGGCGCAGAAGCCACAGGCCCGGTCGCAGCCCTCGGCGATCTTCACGTAGGCCCACGGGGCCGTGGGTGCCGGGCGGGGCAGGTTGAGCAGGTCGAAGGACGGCGCCTTGCGGGTGGGCCCCAGCGACACGGGGACGCCGAAGCCGACCACCGCGTCGGCCTCCGGCAGGGCCTCGGCCAGGTCGTCGCCGTAGCGCTCGGCCAGGCAACCGGTGACCACCAGCTCGGCGTCACGCTCCCGGGTGCGGTCGGACAGGCCGAGGATCGTGTCGATCGACTCCTGCCGGGCCTCCTCGACGAAGGCGCAGGTGTTGACGACCACCAGGTCGGCAGCTTCGGGCGACTCGGCGGGCACGAGCCCGTCGGCCAGCAGGGTGCCCGTGAGCTTGTCGGAGTCGACGTGGTTCTTGGGGCACCCCAGCGTCTCCACCCAGAACCTGCGGACCATCAGGGGAAGGCTAGTGGTCAGACCCTCGACACCAGCAGTTCAACCGGGTGCTTCTGCGGGCGGGGTGCTGCTCACGGCACGATCCAGCCGGTCTTCAGCGTGATCGAGCCGTCGAGCTGGAGGCACAGCGGAGCTCGGGGCAGGTCGTGGAAGCGGAAGGCGCCGGTCTCGTCGGTCGTGTCGACCTGCTCGCCGCCCGGCCAGCGGGCGACGACCTTCACGGGAAGGCAGCCGCCGACGTCGCCGGTCAGCACCACGTCGTCGCCCTTCACCTCGACGGTCACCTCCACGCCGTCGAGCCCGACCGCGAACCGGGCCTGGTGCACGATGCCGAGGCCGAGGAGCGACCGGCTCGACACGTACGTCCGCTCCGCGACGGGCGCGTCGAGCAGCACCCAGGCGAAGGCGACGCGCGCCGCGGCCCGCCACTCGCCCGGCACGGCGTCGTCGGCCGCCAGCGCCGCCTGCAGCTCACCCAGCATCTCGTCGGGCGGGGTGCCGGTCATGCGGCCGAGGCGCTGCAGGCAGCGGTCGCACGACGGGGCGATCTCGTCGACGGCGAGGTCGAGCGCGGCCCCGACATCGGCGTCGGACGGGCGCGGCGACGTCGCCGCCAACCGCAGCAACCGCTGGCAGCGGGCGCCGACCCGGGCGAACGCGGCAGCCGTCCCGTGGCGGGACGACCGACCGAGCCGGGCCGTCGCGTCGCCACGGCGGCGGGACGACCAGCGGCCGTCGAGGCACGACGTCCGGGTCGCGCCGGCGATCCAGCTGCCCAGGGCCTCCGGCCGGCGGATGCGCGGCAGCCGCTCGGCCAGCTGCAGCCACACGACCTGGTTGACCTCCGCCGCGGCGTCGGCGTCGAGCCCGTAGGCGGCGCAGGTCGCCCGCACCAGCGGGAGGTGCAGCTCCACGAGCTGACGCCACGACTCCTCGCAACCGGCGCCGGCGCCCTCCAACAGCTCCGAGGGGGCGGCCGCGCCCACAGCCGGCTCCCGCTCGTTGCCCACCCTTTGTGACACAGCGCCCTACTCCACGACGTTCCCCAGAACGTGCGCAATCCTACGTTACGGAGCGACGCCGTTACTCGTCTGACTGCGTCTCTTCCAGCTCTTCGACCGTCATCAGCACCGCCCGCGCCTTCGAGCCCTCCGACGGGCCGACCACACCGCGCTGCTCCAGCAGGTCCATCAGGCGACCCGCCCGGGCGAAGCCCACCCGCAGCTTGCGCTGCAGCATCGACGTGGACCCCAGCTGGCTGCGGACGATCAGCTCCATGGCCTGGTTGAGCAGGTCGTCATCGTCGTCGTCCCCACCTGACCGGCCGCCGCCACCACCACCGGGACTGCCCTCCTCGGCGCCCTGGACCGACTCGTCGAACGCGATGTCGGGCGCCTGGCGCTTCCACACCGCGGCGATCTTGCGGACCTCTTCCTCGTTGACCCAGGCGCCCTGCAGCCGCCGGGGCACCGACGAGCCGCCCTCCAGCAGCAGCATGTCGCCCTTGCCGATGAGCCGCTCGGCGCCCTGCTGGTCGAGGATCACCCGGCTGTCGGTCACCGACGACACCGCGAACGCCAGGCGGGCCGGCACGTTGGCCTTGATGAGGCCGGTGATCACGTTGACGGACGGCCGCTGCGTGGCGATCACCAGGTGGATGCCCACCGCCCGGGCCATCTGGGCGATGCGGCAGATGGACTCCTCCACGTCGCGCGCCGCCACCATCATCAGGTCGGCCAGCTCGTCGATCACGACCAGGATGTAGGGCAGGTGGGGGAACTCGCGGACGGGCTCGCCGGCAGCGTCGGTGTCGGGCTTCAGGTCGCCCCGGCCGACCGCGGCGTTGTAGCCGTTGATGTCGCGGAACCCGACCTCGGCCAGCAGGTCGTAGCGGCGCTCCATCTCCTTCACCGCCCAGGCCAGAGCGTTCGCCGCCTTCTTCGGGCTGGTCACCACCTGGGTGAGCAGGTGGGGAAGGCGGTCGTACTGGCCCATCTCCACCCGCTTGGGGTCGATCAGGATCATCCGCACCTGGTCGGGCGTGGAGCGCACCAGCACCGAGGTGAGCAGCGAGTTGAGGCAGCTCGACTTGCCCGCGCCGGTGGCGCCGGCGATGAGCAGGTGGGGCATCGCCGCGAGGTTCATGAGCACCGAGCGACCGTTGATGTCTCGCCCGACGGCGACGTCGAGCGGGTGCTTGGCCCGGCGCGCCTCGTCGCTGACCAGGATGTCGCCCAGCGAGACGACCTGCCGGCGCACGTTCGGCACCTCGATGCCGATGGCCTGCTTGCCCGGGATCGGCGCCAGGATGCGCACGTCGGGGGTGGCCATCGCGTAGGCGATGTCCTTGTGGAGGCTGGTGACCCGGTTGACCTTCACGCCGGGGCCGAGCTCCAGCTCGTAGCGGCTCACCGTGGGGCCGACGACCGTGCCGACCAGGCGGGTCTCGACGCCGTGGTCGGCCAGCGCCTTCTCCAGGGTGCGGCCGGTCTCCTCGACGGCCCGCTTGTCGATCTGCTGGGCGCCGCTGCGCTCGAGGAGGGTGGCCGCCGGCAGCTTCCAGGGCGACGCCTTGGCGGCCGGGCCCAGCGCGATCTCGAGCTGCTCGACCTCGCCCGACGACTCCGCCGCCTCCTCGATCACCGCCTCGGCCTTGCGCTTCGACCGGCGCTTGGCGGCCCCGGCGGCCTTGGCCGCGGCGACGGCCGCGGGGTCGAGCTTCTCCTCGAGGGTGTCGTCGTCGCTCTGCTGGCCGTAGTCGTAGATGCTGCCCTCGCCGTCGCGCCCGTAGCCGGAGTCGCCGAAGTCGGGCTCGGGCACCTGGAAGAACGCGGCGAACGGCCGCACCGCGGCCCGGGCCAGCGGTCGGACCCCGGCGGCCGTCCGGTCGGCGGCCACCCGGATGGGCGTGCGGGTGAGCACGACCACGCCGAGCAGGGCGACCGCGGACAGCACCAGCGTGGTGCCCCACGTCGAGAGCATCGTGAACAGCGGACCGCCGACGGCCGCGCCGAACCAGCCGCCGGCGTGGCGCAGCTCCTCGGACTCCGCCGACTCGGGGGCGCCCGCGTTGACGTGGAGCAGCCCGGCGGCGGCTGTCGCCATCAGGGCGAGGCCGACGATCACCTGGGCGGCTTCGGCCGGCTGCACGGCGGCGGGGTCGACGGAGCGGCGCCGGGTGCGCGGCTCGTCGTCGTCCTCGTCGTCGGCGACACGCGTGTCCCACGGACCGGGGCGCCGCCACCAGATCAGGGCACCCCCGCCCACCACCAGCGCCACCGGGATCGCCACCCGCAGGCGGCCGAACACCACGGCGAAGGCGTCGGCCAGGGCGCGGCCGGCTGGTCCGCCGGCCTCGCCGTAGATACCCAGGGCGGCGACGCAGCCGGCGGCGAAAAGTGCGACACCGGCGATGTCGTCGCCGTGACGGACGAACACCCGGGCGGTGCCGACCAGGACCCGCCAGGTGAGCGACGGGCCGCGCGGCGCGGACTTCAGGCGGCGGCTACGGCGGGGCGAACGGGTGGTCCGGTTCGCCCGCGTCCGACTTGGCGAACGGCCAGAAGGTGTCGTCCGCGTCCTGGACCGCTTCCCTGAGCGGTTGCGGGAGTTCTGTCGCGCCGCCACAACGCAAGCGAAGCTACCAGTCGCCACCTCGGAGTTAGCGGACCCCTTCCGGCGAAACCCCGGATCCGCCTGGGCTTTCGCGACCGCACACCGGACCGCCGGCACGACCCGTACCAACCACCCCGCCGCCGCCCCAAGAGGTGAATGGCAGCGGAGCTGCATTCGCTGATCACTAGGATGCTCATGTGCCGCCGGGTTCTTGGCCCCTGGTGGGGCGGGACGAAGAGCTGGCCATGGCTCGGCAGGTCCTGGCCGGTAAGGGCGCGGGCATCGTCGTCAGCGGCACTCCCGGCGTCGGCAAGACACGGTTCGCGGAGGAGCTCCTCGCCGGCCTCGATCGCGCCGGCGTGCAGGTGGTCCGCATGATGGCGACCCGGGCCGCGGCCACGATCCCGCTGGGCGCCGCCGCCACCGTGTTCGCCGACATCCCCGGCGGCATCCTCCAGACCGGCCCCGTGCCGATCGTGACGTCGGAGCCCGAGGCCGGCTCGCGCCACGCCGCCGAGCAGGCCATCGTGCAGCGCGCCGCGGCGTCGCCCCTGGTGGTGGGCATCGACGACGCCCACCTGCTCGACGAGGCCACGGCCCAGCTCGTGCACCACCTCGCCCGCTCGGGCCAGGCGCGGCTGGTGCTCACCCTCCGCGGCGGCGAGCCGACGCCGGCGGCGATCGACGCCCTGGCCGGCGAGGGCCTGTGCACCCGGCTCGACCTGCAGCCCCTCAGCCGCGACGAGATCGGGCGGCTGCTCGTCGAGTCGCTGGGCGGCCAGGTGGAGACGCACACGGCCGAGAACCTGTGGCGGGTGTCGGCCGGCAACGTGCTGTTCCTGCGGGAGCTGTGCCGTGACGCCGTCGAACGAGGGCTGCTCACCCAGCAGCACGGCGTGTGGACCTGGCGGGGCACGCCAGTCCTGGGCGCCCGCCTGCAGGAGCTGCTCGACGCCCGGCTGGGTCGGCTCACCGGGCCGGAGCGCGACGCCACCGCCCTGCTGGCACTGGGCGAGCCCCTCCTCCGCTCGGTGCTCGACGCCGCCACCGTGCCCGGCACCGTCCACCGGCTGATCGACCGCGGGCTGGTCCACGAGGAGGCGTCGACGGTGCGGCTGTCGCACCCGCTCTACGCCGAGAGCCTGCGCGGGCGGCTGGGACCGCTGGAGACCACCGACCTGTACGGCCGCCTGGCGGAAGGCCTGCTCAGCCAGGGTGTGGTGACGCCCGACGATCGCCTGCGCCTCGCCGTGTGGTCGATCACCGCCGGCCGCCGCCTCGACCGCTCGCTGGTGGTCGCCGCCGCCCGCGACGCCTTCGACCGGGGCGACGCCGCGCTGGCGGAGCGCCTGGCCCGCACCGAGTACCCCGACCCGGCGGCGGCTCTCGTGCTGGGCGAGGCCCTCACCGCCCTCCGCCGCGGCGAGGAAGCCGAGAGCATCCTGTCCCCGTTGGCCGCGACGGTCACCGCCGACGACGAGGCGACGCTCGTCGGCATCGCCGTCGCCCGGTTGGCGGCCCACCGGTCGCCGCGGTTGGGGTTGGCGGCGGCACGGCAGCTGGCGGCGGAGTCGGCCGGGCGGGTGACGCGGCCGGGGAACCGGCAGCTGCTGGAGGCCGCGCTGGCGGACACGCTGGGCTACCGGGGACGCATCTCCGAGGGCGGCGAGCTGGCGTTCCCGCTGCTCGACTCGTCGGAGCCCAAGGCCCGGGCCATGGCGGTGGGGCCGGCCTCCCGCTGGCTGGTCCACGCCGGCCGGGCCGAGGACGCCGTGGTCGTGGGCCGCAACGCCCTGGCCGACGCCTTCGCCGGCGCCGCCGAGACGCCGTGGGCCCCGGAGGTGGTGGTCGGGAACCTGGGGATCGCCCTCCTCGCCACCGGCCGGCTCGACGAGCTGACCGACCTGTGCACCGCCGTCGACACCCCGGCCACCGGGCCGGGCCGCCTCCAGGGCCTGGTCACGCTGCTGCGTGGCGCCGGCACCCTCCTGGCCGGGCTGCCCGCCTCCGCCCGGGGCCTGCTGCGGGAGGCGGTGCTGAGCTTCGAGCGGGCCGACGCCGTGGGCCACCGCTCGTGGGCGCTGGCGCTGCTGGCCGAGGCCGAAGCCATGCTGGGCCAGCTGCCGGCCGCCGAGCAGGCCATCGCCGCCATCCCGTCACGCAACAGCACCCACGTCTACTTCGACCGCCGCCGCACCGCGCTCGTGGTCACCGCCGCGGCCGGCGAGGTCGGCAAGGCGGCCCGCCAGGCGGTCGAGCTGGCCGACGAGGCCCGGGCCACCCGCTCCCCCTTCTTCGAGCTGACGTCCGCCTACACGGCGATGCGGCTGGGAGCGGTGGAGGAGGCCCGGCGGGTGGTCGCGCTGGCGCCGTCCACCCAGGGCGTGCTCACCGCCGCGTTCGCCGAGCACGCCGCCGCGCTGCTGCGGGACGACGGCGAGCGCCTCGACAGGGTGGCCACCAACTTCCATCGCCTCGGCCTGCGCATCCTGGCGACGGAGGCGGCGGTGCACGCGTCGCTGGCGTACCGGCGGGAGGGCCTCGGTGCCCGGGCGCGGGCGGCGTCGACCCGGGCCGCCATGCTGCACACCGCCTGCGAGGGCGCCCGCACGCCGATCCTGGCGCAGGGCACGGTCGTCGCCGACCTGACCCGGCGGGAGCGCGAGGTCGCCCTGCTCGCCGCCCAGGGGATGACCAGCCGCCGCATCGCCACCAGGCTGGGGGTCTCCGTGCGCACGGTCGACAACCAGCTCGGGCGGGTCTACACGAAGCTGGGCGTGGCCGGCCGGCGGGAGCTCGCCGCCGTGGTCGACCGCCTGGCCCGCTGAGAACGGGCGCCTGTTGCGTACCTACCTGCTCATGACAGATCGCGCCGTTACCCGTACCGTGCGCGGTCCATGGAGCGGGTCGAGGCGATCGGGCGACTGCCGTCCACCTATGCCGCCGTCGTCGAGCTGCTCGACGAGGGCGCCGACGAGGCCGCCATCGCCGAGCGCCTGGGCGTCGAGCCCACGAGCGTGCCCGCCCTCGTCGTGGTCGCCCGGGCCAAGCTCGCCCGCCTCCTCGCTCTTTGAAGGGAACCGACCCTATTGGGGTCGTTTCCCTTCAAAGACGCTGGCTCAGGCTCAGCGGCGCTGGCAGGTGGGGCACCAGGTGGTCGACCGGCCGTCGAGCAGCGTGCGGCGCAGCTCGGTGCCGCAGCGCAGGCACGGCTGGCCCGCCCGGCCGTAGACCGCCAGCCGCCGGCGGTTCTCCCCCGCCCCACCGTTGAAGTTGCGGTAGTCGCGGAGCGTGGTGCCTCCGTTGTCGAGGCTGGCCCGCATGACGTGTCGCAGCGCGTCCAGCAGCTCGGCGGCCTGGGCCCGGGTGATCGTCCGCTTCCGGGGGTGGACCTGCGCCAGCCACAGCGCCTCGTCGGCGTAGATGTTGCCGACGCCCGCCAGGGGCCTCTGGCTGAGCAGCTGCGTCTTGATCGCCCGCCGACTCCCCTTCAACGCCCGCCAGAAGTCCTCGGCGGTGAGCGCCGGGTCGAGGGCGTCGAGCCCCTGTACGGCCAGCGTCCCCAGGTACTCGCCCCGGGGCACCACGGCCAGCCGCCCGAACCGCCGCACGTCCCGGAACGCCAGCACGTCCGTCCCGTCGTCGAGCACCCACCACGCCCGCGTATAGGGGTCGGTGACGGCGTCCTCCCGCGGAAGGATCTGCAACGACCCCGTCATCCCCAGGTGAACGACCAGCTCCCGCTCGTCGTCGAGCCCCAACAACAGGTACTTCCCCCGCCGATCGACACCCACGACCGTCGTCCCGGCCGCCTCGAGCGCGGGCACGAACTTCGGATGCAGGAACGCCCAGGCCTCACCGAGCTCGCGCCCGACGATGGCCGGCTCCAGCTCCCGCCGGATGGTCTCGACCTCGGGAAGCTCCGGCATCTCGCCGGCCTCAGGCCTCCATGACCACGGGGACGATCATCGGGCGGCGGCGCGTGCGGTCGGACACGAACTTGCCCGCGGCCCGGCGCACCACCCGCGACAGCGCCTCGATGTCGGTGGCGTTCTCGGCGAACGCCTCCTTGATCGCCTGGCGCACCACGTCGGCGCACTCGGCCAGCAGCGGCTCGGCCTCGGGGGCGTACACCCAGCCCCGAGTGATCACCTCGGGCCCGGTCAGGATCGCGCCGTCGGCCTGCGACACCGTGACCACCACCACGACCACGCCCTCCTCGGCCAGCACCCGCCGGTCGCGCAGCACGCCGTGGCCCACGTCGCCGACGATGCCGTCGACGTACAGGTAGCCGGCCGGCACCGTGCCGTCGACCCGGAGGCCGCTCTCGTCGAGCAGGAGCTGGTCGCCGTCGGTGCACACGATCGTGTGGTCCTCGGGCACGACACCCATCTGCCGGGCCAGGCGGGCGTGGGCCACCATGTGGCGGTACTCGCCGTGCACGGGCACGAACCACTCGGGCCGGGCGATCGACAGGAGCGTCTTCAGCTCCTCCTGCTTGGCGTGGCCCGAGGCGTGGACGTCGTGGATGCCCGAGTGGACGACCTCGGCGCCGAGGCGGACGAGCCCGTCGATCACCTTGGACACGTTCATCTCGTTGCCCGGGATCGGGTGCGACGACAGGATCACCGTGTCGTCGGCGCCGACCTCCAGCCAGCGGTTGTTGCGGGTGGCCATCAGCGCCAGCGCCGACATCGGCTCGCCCTGGGAGCCCGTGGAGATCACGCACACCTCGCCGGGCGGCATGTCGTCGACGTCGTCGATGTCGACCAGCGCGTACTCGGGGATGTCGAGCAGGCCCATGGAGCGGGCCAGCTTCACGTTCTTCTTCATCGACAGGCCGAGCGTGGCGACCTTGCGACCGTGCTCGATCGCGGCGTCCGCGATCTGCTGCACCCGGTGGATGTGGCTGGCGAAGCAGGCGATGACGATGCGCCGGCCGTCGTGGATGTGGAACAGCTCGTAGAGCACCTTGCCGACCGACGTCTCGCTGCGGGCGTGGCCCGGCTCGTCGGCGTTGGTGGAGTCCGACAGCAGCAGCCGGATGCCCTCGCCCGACGAGATGGCGCCGATGCGGGCCAGGTCGGTGAGGCGATCGTCGACCGGCGTGAGGTCGAGCTTGAAGTCGCCGGTGTGCAGGATCGTGCCCTGCGGCGTGTGGAAGGCCGTGGCGAAGCCGTGCGGTACCGAGTGGGTGACCGGGATGAACTCGACGTCGAACGGGCCGATCTTGCGCCGCTCGCCGTCGGACACCGGGATCAGCTCGGTGCGGTCGAGCAGGCCCGCCTCCTCGATGCGGTTCCGGGCCAGGCCCAGCGTGAGCGCCGAGCCGTAGATCGGGAACGACAGCTCGCGCAGCAGGTAGCTGAGGCCACCCATGTGGTCCTCGTGGCCGTGGGTGATGATCGCGCCCTCGACCCGGTCGGCGTTTTCGCGCAGGTAGGTGAAGTCGGGTAGGACGAGGTCGACGCCGAGCATGTCGATGTCGGGGAACATCAGCCCGACGTCGAGGAGCATGATGCGTCCGTCGACCTCGATGCAGGCGCAGTTGCGCCCGATCTCGCCCAACCCGCCCAAGAATGTCACCCTTACGGGCTGGGTCACTGCGTCAACTCCGTCAGTTCGAGCGCCTCGATGATGTGTCGTGCCCGGGCTCGGGCCTCGTCCGGCACGGGCGGCAACGGTAGCCGGCACGGCCCCGATGGCAGACCCAGCTCGGTGAGCAGCGCTTTCACGCCGCTGGCGTGCTGCCACTGGTCGTTGGCCTCGTAGGCGAACGACTCCAGCAGGCGGGCGTTGATCTCGCGGGCGGTGTCGTGGTCGCCCTTCTCGAAGGACGTGATCATCTCGCCGTGCAGGCCGGCGGACCAGTGCGTCGCCACGCCGATCACTCCGGTGGCCCCGACGGCGAGGAGCGGCAGCGTGAGGCTGTCGTCGCCGGAGATGAGGTCGAAGTCGCCGGGGGCGCCGGCGACGATCCGGGCCGACTCGTTGGGGTTGCCGCGGGCGTCCTTGATGCCGACGATGCCGGGCACCTCGGTGGCCAGCGTGACGATGGTGTCGACGCTCAGGGCGCGACCGGTGCGGCCCGGCACGTCGTACAGCACGATCGGCAGGTCGACGGCCTCGGCGAGCGCCCGGTAGTGGGCCAGCAGGCCCGCCTGGGGCGGCCGGTTGTAGTACGGCGAGACGACCAGCAGCGCGTCGACCCCGGTCTCGACGGCCCGACGGGAGAGCCCGATCGTGTGGCGGGTGTCGTTGCTGCCGGTGCCGGCCAGCAGCGGGACGTCGACCGCCGCCCGGACGGCCTGCCACAGCTCGACCGTCTCGTCGTCGCTGAGGGTGGGGCCCTCGCCGGTGGTACCGGCCAGCACCAGGCCGTCGTTGCCGTGGGCCACCAGCCACTGCGCCAGGCGGACGGCACCGTCGAGGTCGAGCGAGCCGTCCTCGTGGAACGGCGTGACCATGGCGGTCAGGACCTTGCCGAAGCGGGCGGCACCCATCAGGTCTCCTTGCTCTCGGACTCGGAGGCGCGGTCCAGGCCGAGGGTCGCCAGCAGGTCCTCGTGCAGCTCGAACCACACGGTGTGGAAGCTGGGGATCATCGGCTTCGTGACGTACTCGCGCTCCCCCGCCCAGGCCCGGTCGAGCGCCTCCTCCAGATGGGGGGCGTAGGGCCGGAAGCGCTCCAGCGCCTCGCCGAGGCGCTCGCTCATGGGGCGGACGTCGGTCAGGGCGTCGGACAGGGCGTTGAGCACCTTCTCGTCGTACGCCGGGTCGTCGTGGTCGTTGCGCACCAGGTGGCCCGACAGCTCGCGGACCTGCCAGCGGCTGCAGGCGTCGAGCACCCCGGGGTTCAGCGTGCGGAAGCGCCGGTAGCTCCGCTCGACCACGGGACGGGCGCCGGTGGTGTCGAGCTCGTCGGCCAGCAGCCGCTCGTGCTCGCTCCGACCCGCGACCGTCAGCTGCCAGCCGTTCAACAGGCCCTCACGGTGCACCACCAGCCCCAACGAGGCCAGCTCGTCGACCTCCCGCTCGACCACCGGAGCGTCGATCCCGACCGCCCCCGCCACCGCGCCGACGCCCGCGACACCCTTGAGCCGCAGCGCGTGCAGCACCAGGAGACGAACGTCGGAGGGGGAAGACATCGCCCCCGACGCTACCAGCGGGTGTTCAGCTGTCTGGGCCTGTTCAGCCGCCGCTGGTCTCGCCCGCGGCGAGCTGGAACATCTCGTACTCCTCGCCGGTGTCGGCCTGGTCCTCGAACTGGATGACGCCCAGCTCGGTGAAGCGCTCCCGCAACCAGCCGCCGTTGGCGTCGAGCAGGCCGAGCTTCTTGCAGTTGGGCACGATCTTCGAGAACAGCATCGACTGGAACATGGTGCGCTGCGGCGACGCCATCACCAGGGGCAGCACCTCCTTGGTCGACACGCCCATGCGCTCCCACACCTCCTGCTGGAGGAACCGGTCGCGCATGCGGACCGCGGCCTCGAAGGCGAACTCCTGGCGGTCCTTCATCTCGGCGTCGGTCAGCTCGGCGTAGTACTCCTTCAGGCTCAGGACCCCGAAGGCGACGTGACGGGCCTCGTCGGACATGACGTAGCGCAGCAGCTGCTTCAGCAGGGGCTCCGTGGTGAGCTGGTGCATGAAGCCGAACGCCGCCAGCGCCAGGCCCTCCACCATGATCTGCATGCCCAGGTAGGTCATGTCCCAGCGGCTGTCGGCCACGATGTCGTCGAGCAGCAGCTTGAGGTGGGCGTTCACGGGATAGTGGCCGGACAGCTTCTCGTCGAGGTACTTGGCGAACACCTCGACGTGCCGGGCCTCGTCCATCACCTGCGTCGCCGCGTAGTACTTGGCGTCGATCCACGGCACGGTCTCCACGATCTTCGCCGTGCACAGCAGCGCACCCTGCTCACCGTGGAGGAACTGGCTGAGGGTCCAGTTCTGGGTCTCGATGCCGACGTTGATCCACTCCTGCAGGCCGAACTTGGCGAACGGGGTGCCGGCGATCGAGTCGGGGTCGACGCCGAAGCCGACGATCCCGCCCATGTTGTTCTGGGCGTTGGCGATGGTGACCGCCACCTGGTCGACGTCGGTGTCCCACGGCAGGTCGGTCTCGCCGTTCCACTGGGAGCCCTTGGCCTTCTCGTAGAGGCGGTTGAGCGCCGGGCGGGCGCCCTTCTCGTAGTCCCAGGTGAAGATGGCGTCGGCGTTGTCGCCCACGGCGTGGACCAGCTCGTCGACGTCGGTGTTGCGGACCGAGAGGATGGCCTCCAGGTCGTTGATGTCGTCCCGGCCGATGATCTGCGCGTTCTCGCTCTGGCTCTGGCTCTCGCTCATGTCCGCTCCTCGGTGGTGGTGAGCGCCGGCAGCAGGTAGGTCCGCACGAACCGGCGTATCGAGTCGGGGTCCTCGGGGTCGAGCTCGGGGACCGGGCTGAAGCTGTAGGACAGGACCACGCGGGCCAGCAGCTCGCCGGCGGGTCGGACCGCTTCGTCGGGCAGGAACCGGCTGAGGTGCGGTCGGCTCAGCTCGGCGATCTCGGCCAGCAGCGGGGCCAGCCGGTGGAAGGCGAAGTGGGGCAGGATCGCCTCGGGCTCGTGGCGCACGAGGTAGTTGAGGGCGGCGTGCCCGGTGAGGACCCGCATGGCGATGCCGACGCCGACGCACACGAGGTCCTCGAGGGTGGTGGCCTGGCGGGCCTCGGAGTCGGCCTCGTGGAAGAGGCGGCCGACCTCGTGCTGGAGGACGGTCTCGACCAGGCGGTCCTTGCCACCCGGGATCACCCGGTAGACGGTGGCGCGGCTGACCCTCGCCTCCCGGGCGATGTCGTCCATGGAGGTCTTGGCGAGGCCCCAGCGCTCGACGCACCGCAGCGCCGCGTCGACCATGCGCCGCTCGAGCTCGTCGGCGGTGAGGTACCTCTCGGCCAGTTCGGCGCTCGCCACGGGTGAGACACTACATACGAATCCGTCTCACCGTCTACCCGCGGATACTACGGGTCGGGCAGGATGCCGGCGAGGAGCTGGGTGCGGACGAGCTTGTCGACCTGCTCGGGGTCGTCGAGGTGCCAGGCCCCGGGGGTGCCGATGAAGGAGACCATCAGGCGGGCCAGCAGCTCGGCCGCCTCCTGCAGCTCGACCCCCGGACGCAGGCGCTCGTCGGCCAGGCGCTGGGCCAGCTGCTCCCGCAGGACCCCCAGGATGATCGGCATCACCGTCACCAGGCGGGGCACCAGCTGGTCGGCCTCGTCCTCCAGCAGCTGCTGCAGCACGGTGTGCTCGTCGAGCTGCCGGCGGGCGGCGAGCATCCCCCCGCTCAGCCAGGTGGTGAAGTCGGGGGCGTCGTCGGTCGCCTCGCCGAGGCGGGTGAAGAACCGGCCGACCTCCCAGGAGATCACCGCCTCGATCAGCTCGTCCTTCCCCCCGGGGAAGTGCCGGTAGATCGTGGCCCGGGACAGCCCCGCCTCGTGGGCGATGCCCTCCACCGTCGCCTGTGTCAGCCCCTCGTCGGCCAGCCGGAGGTAGGCCGACCCGAGGATGCGCTCGCGGGTGGCTTCGGCCTCAGGTGGCGGCACCGGAGGCTCCGACCCGCTCGGCCCCGTCGCCGCCGTTGTCATCGCCGTCGCCGCCCGCGTCGTCGGCCTCCTTGCCCCGCCGCTGGAGCACCCGGCGGAGCACCAGCGGATAGCCGACCACCGCGATCGTCGAGAAGATGAACCACTGGAACGCGTACGACAGGTGGTTGCGCTCGCTCAGCTCGGGCGGCGGCAGGGGGACGAGGGTCTCGCGGGGGTCGCTGCTGCCGTCCTCGGCGGCGGCCGCCGGCTCGGGCGGGTCGGACTCCTCGGCCCTCACCAGGACGGGCAGCGTGTCGGGCGCGGCCAGCAGGTCCTCGAGGTCCTTGCGGACGGTGCGGTCCTGGAGCCGGGGCACCATCACCGCGCCCTCGACCTCCACCCGACCCTCGGGCGCCGCGGCCGGGTAGGGGTCACCTTCGGGACCCAGGCCCACGAACCCCCGGATGACGCCCACCCGGTCGCCGCCCTCGAGCACCAGAGGCGTGACCATCCAGTCGCCGGGCACGCCGTCCTGGGTGCGGTTGTGGACGGTGACGGTGGCGTCGTCGTCGTAGCGGCCCTCCAGGGTGACCGGGCGGGCCCGCAGCTCGTCGACCGTGGCGTCGTCGGCGTCCGCAGTGAGGACGTCGTCGAGGGCGACGGGATCCCGCTCCTGGCGAGCCTCGATGAGGGCGTTCTCGGCCTTCCGCTCGTCGAGCCGGTGCAGCTGCCAGAACCCGAGGTTCACCATCACCACCGCGAGCAGCACCACCAGCAGGTGCGACAGGATCCAAAGGGGGCCGAGCAGGAAGCGCCAGGAACGCACTCCGGCAGGGTAGGTCGGTGGTCCCGGCGGCAAGTACTCTGGCGCCCCTCGTGACGGACACCTCCACCCCCGAGACGACGCGGCAACCCCCCTCACGCAGGGCAGTCACCATCGTCGGCTCCCTGCTGGCGGTGATGGTGGTCATGAGCTACGTCGGCGACCTGATGACCACCACGTGGAGCAACACCCACCCCGCGTGGCTCCTGTCGCTCAACGCCCGGAACCGCATCCTGGCGCTGGTCACCAACTCGCTCGACGCCCCGACCTACTACGGCATCGGCATGACCCGGCTGCTGCTGAGCGACCCGCTGTTCTTCCTGCTGGGGCACTGGTACGGCGACGCCGCCATCGTGTGGATGGAGAAGCGCACGAAGACGTGGGGGCAGATGCTGCGACAGCTGGAGGGGTGGTTCGGCAAGGCCGCGTACCCGCTGGTGTTCATCGCTCCCAACAACCCGATCTGCCTGTTCGCCGGTGCCGCCGGTATGCCGATCCGGGCGTTCCTGGCCCTCAACGTGGCCGGCACCGTCGTCCGCCTCTACGTGATCCGCCGCGTCGGCGAGACCTTCGAGGCCCCGATCGACAACGTCCTCGACTGGTTCGCCGACTACCGGGCACCGTTGTTCGTCGTCTCGCTGGTGCTGCTGGTGATCTCCATCGCCCTGGAGGCCCGCAAGGGCGAGACCGAGCTGACGGCCTACTCCCACCTCGACGACGAGTTGGAAGGCGCCGAGGCCGACTCGGAGTCGAAGTCG
>DATHJB010000034.1 GCA_035316325.1 Acidimicrobiales bacterium | reverse complement strand
CCCGCGGCGCCGCTGCTGGAGCTGGCCGCCGAGGACCACGCCACCTGGGAGGTGCGTCTCTTTGCGTCATGACCACGATCGTCCCCACCTCCACGACGAGGCGCCCCTGCTGCCGGCACCCGGACCCGGGCCCGGCCGCCGGGCGCTGCGGGTCGGCATCGGCGGTCCGGTCGGCTGCGGAAAGACCGCCCTGGTGGCCGCCCTGTGCCGCCACCTGCGCGACGAGCTGGCGATCGGCGTCGTCACCAACGACATCTACACCACCGAGGACGCCGACTTCCTCCGCCGAAACGGCGTCCTCGGCCCCGAGCGGATCACCGCCGTCGAGACCGGCTGCTGCCCCCACACCGCCATCCGCGACGACATCACCGCCAACCTCGACGCCGTCGAGGAGCTGGAGGAGCGGATCGGCCCGCTCGACCTGGTGCTGGTCGAGAGCGGTGGCGACAACCTCACCGCCACCTTCAGCCACGGCCTGGTCGACCGGCAGATCTTCGTGGTCGACGTGGCCGGCGGCGACAAGGTCCCCCGGAAGGGCGGCCCGGGCGTCACCACCGCCGACCTGCTGGTGGTCAACAAGACCGACCTGGCGCCGCTGGTGGGCGCCAGCCTCGACGTGATGGCCCGCGACTCGGCGGCCGTGCGCGGCGACCGCCCCGTCGTGTTCCTCTCCCTCACCGAGCAGCCCGACGCCGCCCCCGTGGTCGCCTGGCTCCGCGCCCAGCTGCCTGCCACCCAGCCGGTCCCGTGAGGGCGAGGGCCGGCGTCACGGTGCTGCCGCCGACCCGGCTGGTCGACCTGCGCTCCGAGTCGCCCCTCACGCTGCGCTGGGCGGACGGCTGCCTCTACGTGGTGGGGAGCGCCTTCGCCCCGCTGGGCGGCGACGAGCTGGAGCTCGACGTCACCGTGGAAGCCGGGGCGACGCTGACCGTCCGGACCGTCGCCGCCTCGGTCGCCCAGCCGTCCCCCGACGGCCGGCCCTCCCGCCTCACGGTCACGGCCCGGGTGGCCGACGGCGCCACCCTCCGCTGGCTGCCCGAGCCCGGCATCGCCGCCACGGGCGCCGTCCACCACAGCCACACCCGGCTCGACCTCGCCGCCACCGCTCAGGTGGTGTGGCGGGAGGAGGTCATCCTCGGCCGCCACGACGAGCCCGGCGGCGAGTGGCACTCCCACCTCGACGTGCAGCTCGGCGGCGCACCCCTCCTGCGCCAGGACACGGCGGCCGGCGGTCCCCACTGGCGCAGCCCCGCCGTGGCCGCCGGCGCCCGGGCGTCAGGCACGCTCCTCGTCGTCGGCCCCACCGCCCCCACCAAGCCGGGTGTGCTGCGGGCCGAGCGCGACGCCTACGCCGCCGTCATGCCCCTCGGATCGCGTCCGGGCGCGGCCCTCACGTCAGCCCTGGCGCCGACCGCCCGCACGCTGCGGCGCCTGCTCGAGTAGGGCGTGTCCTGCAGGTCATGGCGCACGTCTCTCCGGCCAGATGACGCCGCTCGCCGCACCGAGCCGACATTGAAACCCTGGGTGGGTTCCTGCGTCGTCCCGGCACGCCGAGCGCCGCCCCTGGCTCGGAGATCCGCACACCGGACCTACAGGACACGCCCTGATCGCAGCGGGAGGCGGACGACGAGGCGGGCGCCGCCGGCCTCGTTCTGGGTGGCGAAGACGCTGCCGTCCATGGCCTCGGCCAGGGCCCGAACGGTGGCGAGGCCCACGCCGGTGCCCGTGCCGGCCCGTGAGCCGGGCGCCGTCTGGCTGTAGAGGCGGTCGAACACCTTGTCCCGATCGGCGGGGGCGATGCCGGGACCGTCGTCGTCCACCGCCAGCACGGCATCGGCGCCGTCGACCGTCACCAGCACCCGCACGTGCGACGTGGCGTGACGCCCGGCGTTCTCCACCAGGTTGCCGGCGATCTGGGCCAGCCGGTCGGCGTCGCCGTGCACCACCACCGGCCCCGGCGTCAGGTCGAACGACAACACCAGTCCGGCGTCCTCCAGGTCGGGTCGGAGGCCCTCGCCGGCGCCGATGGCCACGTCCCGCAGGTCGACCGGCCGGAGCTGCAGCGTGAACGTCTGCGCCCGCAGCCGGGCCAGGTCGAGCAGGTCGCGCACCAGGCGGTCGAGTCGCCCCGCCTCGGCGAGGATCGTGGCACCCGCCGTCCGGGGATCGGGCGCCGTCTCGTCGACCAGGGCCTCCGCCCACCCGCTGATCGACGTGAGCGGCGTGCGCAGGTCGTGCGACACCGACAGCAGGAACTCCTGCTCCGAGTTGCGAGCCTGCTCCAGCGCGGCCGCCATGGTGTTGATCGACCGGGCGAGGCGGGCCAGCTCGTCGTCGTCACCGGGGCGCGGCTCGTCGACCCGTGCGGCCAGCTCGCCGCGGGCGATCCGCTGCGTCGCCGCCTCGGCGGCCGCCAGCGGCCCGGTGAGCGTCCGGGCGAGCTGCAGCGCCACCAGCACCCCGACGGCCATCGTCCCCGCGCCGGCCACCACGAACCAGCGCCCTGCCGGCCCTACCGAAGCGCCGGTGGAGTCGGTCGCCAGCAGCGCCCGCGCCGGCCCGTCCGGCTGTTGCTCCCGCACGATCGGCGCCGCGGCGATGGTGGTCCTGCCGTCGCGCCGCGACACCGGCGTGCCCTCCCGCAGGCTGGCGATGTCGGCCTCGGACAGCAGCGCCGAGCCCTCATCGAGGACCACGAGGCCCAGCGAGTCGACCGACAGCGTCGGCTCCAGGCGCTCCGTCACCGGCTCGGCCCGTGCCGGCCGCAGCTCGGCGACCACGGCGGCCAGGGCCGTGAGCTGCGACGTGAGCTCCTCCTCGTCGCGGTGCCGGGAGTCGACGGTGGTGAGGACCAGCGTGCCGACTCCGACGACGGCAACCGCGGCAGCGATGGCGGCGGCGATCGTGAAGACGAGGCGGCGCCGCACGCGACCTCAACCGAGCCGGTAGCCGGAGCGGCGCAGGGTGATGAGGGGGAAGTCCTTCCCGAGCTTGCGGCGCAGCTGGGCGACGTGGACGTCGACGGTCCGTTCGTCGCCGTACCAGTCGTAGCCCCAACCCAGGTCGAGCAGCTGCCGCCGCGACAACACCAGCCCTCGGTTCTCCAGCAGCACGACCAGCAGATCGTACTCACGGGGTGCGAGGTCGACCGGCTCGCCCGACCGGGTGACCACGTGGCGGCCGAGGTCGACGGTCACGTCGCCCAGCACCAGCGGCCCGGCCGCCGCGCTCTCGTCGTCGGCCGTGCGCCGCAGGATCGCCTTGATCCGGGCCACCAGCTCCCGGGGCGAGAACGGCTTGGTCACGTAGTCGTCGGCGCCGATCTCGAGGCCGATGATCCGGTCGGTCTCCTCGCCGCGGGCGCTCAGCATCAGGACGGGGACGCTGCCGTCCCGCCGCATCCGCCGGCACACCTCGAGGCCGTCGATCCCGCCGGGGAGCCCGATGTCGACGATGGCGATGGCGGGCTCCCGCTCGGCGACCAGGGCGAGGCCGTCGGCACCGTTGGCGGCCCGCGCCACGTCGTACCCCGCCTGGTCGAGGTACAGGTCCAGCAGGTCGGCGATGTTGTCGTCGTCCTCGACGACCACGACCGTCTTACGCTCCATCGGCACGGATGGTGTCAGCTCCGTTCGACCGACGCGCGGAATGGCGCACCGAACGGGTCGACCACCCGCACGGTGACGGGTTGATCACGACGGCCGACCAGCTCGACCTCGTCGGCGGTCCACACGTGCAGCATGCGGCGGGTGCCGGGCCTGTGGCTGTGCCACACGACCAGGTCGCCGGCCGGCGTCGGGGCGTCGACGCCGGGGCGGGCGGTGAAGAAGGCGCCGACCAGCACCAGGTCGCCGTCGGCGCCCGTCACGTACACGAGCCCGTTGGGTCGCTCGGGGTCGAGGACGTGGCCCTCCTCGGCGACGGTCGGGTTGAGGTAGTGGAGCAGCGGGCTGCGGGGGTGGACCCGGTCGCGGGGCGGCCGGTAGCCGCCGGCCACGGCGTCGTCGACGTCCGCGAAGGCGGCGAGGGTGGACTCGACGTCGGCGATCAGGTCGTCGGCGGCTTCCTGGTCCTCGCCGGACGCGGCGTCGTAGCGCTCCTCGTAGGGCGGGAGCGCCTCGTGGTCGTGCCCGGTCGCGGCGGGCGGTGGATCGTCCTCGTCCACGGAGGCCCAGGCCACGGCCCCGCCTGTGAGCAGGACCGCGGTCGTCACGGACCCGACGGCGGCCCATCCGAGGCGTCCCCTGACGTTCATGTCGCCCAGCAGACCCCCGCCATGTGAGGGACGTGTGAGGGAGCGATGAGCGTCTACGCCGCGACGCTGAACGCCCGCCACAGGGAGGCGTACTCGTCGCTGCCGGCGAGGAGCTCGTCGTGGGTGCCGACGGCGACGATCCGCCCCCCGTCGACCACCACGATGCGGTCGGCGGTCTGGGCCGTGGGCAGGCGGTGGGCCACCAGCACGGTCGTGCGCCCGGTGGCCACCACGCCCATGGCCTGCTGCACCGCGGCCTCGGTGGCCAGGTCGAGGTTCGACGTGGCCTCGTCGAGCAGCAGCACCACCGGGTCGACCAGCTCGGCCCGGGCCAGGGCGATGAGCTGGCGCTGGCCCGCCGACAGGCTCCGACCCCGTTCGCTCACCGCGGTGAGGTAGCCGTCGGGCAGGCGGGCCACGAAGTCGTGCGCTCCGACCGCCCGGGCCGCGGCCTCCACCTCGGCGTCCGACGCGTCGGGCCGCCCGTAGGCGATGTTGTCGCGGATCGTGCCCGTGAACAGGAACGCCTCCTGGGGCACGACGCCCAGCTGACGGCGGAAGGCGCCCAGGTCGACGTCGCGCAGGTCGACGCCGTCGACGGTCACGGCGCCCCCGGTCGGGTCGTAGAAGCGGGCGATCAGCTTCACGATCGTCGACTTGCCCGCCCCCGTCTCGCCCACCAGCGCCACTGTCTCCCCGGCGGCGATGGTGAGGTCGATGCCGGTGAGGGCGTCGTCGGTGGTGTTGGGGTAGCGGAAGCGCACGTCGTCGAGGCGCACCTCGCCGTGGAGGCGTCCGAGTGGCTTGGGCTGCGCCGGGGCCGGGGTGCCCGTCGGGACCGCCATCAGCTCGTCGATGCGGCCGAACGACACCGTCGCCTGCTGCCAGCTGTCGAGCACCTGCGACAGCTGCTGGATCGGCGAGAAGAACATGTTGAGGTACAGCACGAAGGCCACGACGACGCCGGGTGTCACCGTGCCGTTCAGGGCGAGCGTCGAGCCGACGCCCAGCACCACGGCGGTGCCGATGTCCGACAGCAGCAGCACGAACGGGAAGTACAGGGCGATGAGTCGCTGCGCCCCGAGGCGGGCGTCGAGGTACTCGCCGTTGACGTCCCGGAAGCCGGCGATGTTGCGGTCCTCCCGGGTGTACGCCTGCGACACCCGCACGCCCGACAGGCTCTCCTGGAAGTTGGCGTTGACCGCGGCGATGCGGTCGCGGGCGGTGTCGTAGACGGCGCTCGACCGCCGCCGGTACCACCAGGTGGCGAGCGCCAGGGGCGGCAGGACCGACGCGGCGGCCAGGGCGAGCGGCGGCGACAGCACCACGAGGAACCCGAACACGCCGACGCAGGTCGCCAGGCTCACCAGCGCGGTGACCAGGCCGGTCTGCAGGAGCTGCTGCAGCGCCTCGATGTCGGTGGTCATGCGGGTCATGATGCGACCGGCCAGCTCGCGGTCGTAGTAGTCGAGGCTGAGCCGTTGGAGGTGGGCGAACACCCTGATCCGCAGGGCGTAGAGGAGCCGTTCGGCGGTGCGGCCGGTCACGAGGGTGTAGATGCGGGTGATCAGCCAGTCGCCGATCGCCGCCACCAGGAACACCGCGGCGGCGGTCCACAGCGCGGTCTCGTCCATCGCCCGGACGCCGTCGTCGATGCCGCGCCGGACCATGAGGGGACCGATCAGGGTGAGGAGGGCGTCGAAGGCGACGAGGCCGAAGCCGATCGCCAGCGCCCGCCGGTAGGGGCGGAGGAACTCGGGGAGGCGGAACGCCCGGGGCGCGGCCTCGGCGGCGACGTCGATGTCGGGTTCGTCGTCGGCGGGCGGGAGCTTGTCGAGGGCGGCGAGCAGCTCCGGCGTCGGGGCGAGGCCCATCCCGGCCCCTCCACTGGCGAACGTGCCGCCGCCGGGCGCGATGCGGGCCGGTCCGGCCACTTGCGCCGTCGGCGCCAGTCGGTCCCCGTTGCGCTTCTCGGCCGGCCACGCCTCGGGGGTGCTGCGGTCCTCACGAAGTTGCGACAGAACCGGCCCGGAACGGTCCTCTTCTGTCGCAGTTTCGGCGTCGGCCGGCTCCTCGCAGCTGTCACCGGGGCCGGTCAGGAGCGCCCGGTACGTCAACGAGCGGGCCAGCAGCTCGTCGTGGGTGCCGGAGTCGGCGACGCGGCCGCCGTCGACCAGCACGATCCGGTCGGCCAGCCGCAGCGTCGAGCGCCGGTGGGCCACCAGGATCGTGGTGCGCCCCTGCATCGTCGTCTGCAGGGTGGCGTGGATCTCCTCCTCGGTGCGGGCGTCGATCGAGCTGGTGGCGTCGTCGAGGATGAGGATGCGGGGGTCGGTGATCAGCGCCCGGGCCAGCGCCACCCGCTGCCGCTGGCCGCCCGACAGCGTGAGCCCCCGCTCGCCGACCACCGCGTCGTAGCCGTCGGGCAGGGCCCGGATGAACGTGTCGGCCTCGGCGGCCCGAGCCGCGGCGACCACCTCGGCGTCGGTGGCGTCGGGCCGCCCGTAGGCGATGTTGGCGCGGATCGAGTCCGAGAACAGGAACGGCTCCTCGAACACCACGCCGACCTGGCGCCGCAGCGAGTCGAGCGTCACGTCCCGCACATCGACCCCGTCGACCGTGACGCCGCCCGACGCCACGTCGTAGAAGCGGGGGAGCAGCAGGGCGACCGTCGACTTCCCCGACCCGCTCGTCCCCACCAGCGCCACCCGCTCGCCGGGGGCGATGCGCAGGGTGAAGCCGTCGAGCACGGGCTCGTCGTGGGTGTAGCCGAAGTGGACGTCGTCGAAGCGGACCTCGCCCCGTTCGACGGTGAGGTCGGGGGCGTCGGGCCGCTCGACCACCAGCGGGTTGGCGTCGAGCAGGTCGAGCAGCCGCTCGGCCCCCGCCCGGGCCTGCTGCCCGACCGCCAGCGCGGCCGCGAACATCCGCACCGGCGCCACCACCTGCACCAGGTACGACGTGAACGCCAGCAGCGTGCCGACCGTGATCCGGCCGTGGATCGCCATCCAGCCGCCGAACGCCAGCACCGCGACCTGGCCGAGGACGGGGATGATCTGCAGCGTCGGGGTGAAGCGGGCCTGCAGGCGGATGAGGCGCATGCGGGCCCGGAACAGGTCGGCGCTGGCGTCGGCCAGGTGGTCGAGCTCGCGGTCCTCCTGGCCGAAGCCCTTCACGACCCGCACGCCGGTGACGGCCTCGTCGACCACGCCCGCCACCTCGCCGGCCCGCTGCTGCGAGTCCCAGGAGGAGGGGAAGATCGTGGTGCGCAGGCGCAGGGCGGCGACGGCCATCGCCGGCACGACGAGCAGGGCGACCAGCGTGAGCGGCGGCGACAGCACCACCATCACGATCAGCGCCACCACCACCAGCACGAGGTTGCCGAGCATGATCGGCAGGAAGGCGAGGAGGCCCTGGAGCAGGGTGACGTCGCTCGACGAGCGGCTGACGAGCTGGCCGGTGCGGAGCTGGTCGTGGGACGCGAAGTCGAGGCGCTGGAGGCGTTCGTAGACGGCGTTGCGCAGGTCGAACTGCACGTCGAGGGCCACCCGGCCGCCGACGAAGCGGCGCACGTAGGCGGCGGCGAACCCGAAGAACCCGGCGGCGACCAGCAGCACGATCCAGGGCGCCAGCGGGCGGCTCCGGGCGGTGATGACGTCGTCGACGATGATCTTCGCCAGCAGCGGCGTCATGGCCGAGACGCCCTGGCCCGCCATCGACACGCCGAACGCGATCACCACGTTCCGCCGGTGGGCCGCCATGAACGGCCACAGCCGGGCGATCCACCCGCCGGCCTCCGGCGGTGCCGGCTGCGGCGCCGGCCGACTCCGGGTCGTCACGTCGCGGACGCTCCGGCGGTTCCGGCCGTCCCCGCCGCGGCCCGGGTGGCCCGCAGGGCGTCGCCGAGCGACCTGAGGCCCCGGATGGTCCGGTTGCGTTCGGCGGCCGGGGCGGCGTCGAGCACGTCGTGCAGGGCGCCGGCCATGGCCCGCTCCGCCTCCGCCAGCGCGGCGGTGCCGGCCGGCGTCACCTCCAGCCGGACGCCCCGCCGGTCGCCGGTCACGTCGACCCGCCGCACCCAGCCCCGGGTCTCGAGGCCGTCGAGCAGCCCGGTGAGGGAGGGCCGGGAGACGGCTGCCTGCTCGGCGATCCGGCTGGCCCGCTCCGACGACGACGCCACCAGCGCGAGCACCCGGAACTGCGGCAACGTCATCTCCCCGAGCGCCCGCTCCAGCCGCCGAGCCGTGAACGCGACGGCCCGCGCCGCGGTCACCAGCTCCTGTCGTTCCGTACCCATATGGTTAGGGTACCGAACGATCCCCGTTTCGGAACTCGTGCTACGCTCTTC
>DATHJB010000033.1 GCA_035316325.1 Acidimicrobiales bacterium | reverse complement strand
GCTTCCTCAGCCTCGGTCGGGTCCCCGGTGGTGTTGTCGGGCTGTCGCCATCGTTGCGGTGTCGAGCGACCGTTTCGGTTCGTCAGCGCCGCTGCGTGTGTCGGCCGGGCGGTAGGTGCGGCGCCGGTCGACCGTTTCGGTCGTCGGCGCCGCAACGACCGTGCGGCACCATGAGGTCGGGCGTTCCTGGCCGCGGTCCCGCAAACCGAACGGCATTGGGGCTAGTGCCCCAGGTGCTCCTCCGCCACCTTGCGGGGGACCACCATCCGCCAGGCGTCGAGCACGATCTCCCGCATCTCCTGCTCGTCGATCTGGTCGAGCCGGACGACGACCCAGTTGTAACGCATGTCCCGCTGCTTCGGCAGGAGGAACTTGTGGGGCTCGGAGTCGACCAGCGCCTGGCGCTCCTCCTTGGGGAAGGCGAAGCCCATCATGGTCTCGTCCCTGGCGAACGCCAGCCACACGATCTGCCCGACCCGGAACTTCACCCGTCCCTGCACGAACGCCTCGTATGCCCGCGGCAACGTGAGCGCCAGCTCCCTGACCTCCTCGATCGTCACCACGGGCCTCACGATAGGGTCGCCGCCATGTCGGTCGAGTTCCTGGTGACATCGCTGGTGGTGGCCGTCGTGCCGGGGACGGGGGTCGTGTACACGATCTCCTCGTCGCTGGGCGGGGGTTGGCGGCGGGGGTTCCTCGCTGCCGTCGGTTGCACGTTCGGGATCGTGCCGCACGTGCTGGCGGCGATGCTCGGGCTGTCCGGGATCATGCAGGCCGGTGCGACGGCGTTCGAGGTGGTCCGCTGGGTCGGCGTCGCCTACCTGGTGCTCATGGGCGTGTCGATGTGGCGCGAGCGGGGGTCGCTGCGGCTCGACCAGCCCCGCCGCAGCGACGAACCGACCGGCACCGTGATCCGCCGCGGCATCCTGCTGAACCTGCTCAACCCCAAGCTGACGGTCTTCTTCTTCGCCTTCCTCCCCCAGTTCCTCGACACCCCGCCGGGCCTGCTCGACCCCCGCCTGGTCGGCCTGGGCCTGGTGTTCATGCTGACGACGCTGGTGGTCTTCGTCGCCTACGCCTGGCTGAGCGCCGTCGTCCGCGAGAAGGTCCTCGGCGCCCCCAAGGTCCTCCGCCGCATCCAACGCACCCTCGGCACCCTGGTCATCGGCTTCGCCGCCCGCCTCGCCCTGACCGACGGCTAGGCAGCTCGGTCCGTCCTAGGCCGTCAGGCGGGACAGGAGCTTGGCGAGGCTGTCGCGGTAGGGCGGGAGGAGGGGGAGGCCCGCGAGGCGGAGGGCGGCGTTGTCGAGGACGGAGTTCGCCGGGCGGGGAGCCGGGCGGGGCGGGTCGAGGTCGGCCGTCGAGATCGGGCGGACCTTGGCGGGGTCGTGGCCGGACAGCTCGAGGATGTCGCGCACGAGCTCGTACCAGCTCACCGCGCCCTGGTTGGTGACGTGGAAGGTGCCACCGATCCGGGAGGCCGCCAGGCGGCGCAGGGCCACGGCGAGGTCGGCGGTGAAGGTGGGGCAGCCCCGCTGGTCATCGACGAAGGCCAGCTCGGGCCGGTCGGCCAGCGCCAGCACGGTCTTCACCATGTTGTGGCCGTGCTCGCCGCACACCCACGACGTGCGGACGATCGACGCCCCCGGTGCGTGGGCCAGCACCTCGTGCTCGCCGCCCAGCTTGGAGCGGCCGTAGACCGACTGCGGGTTCGTCGCGTCCCACTCGACGTACGGCGTGGCCTTGGTGCCGTCGAACACGTAGTCGGTCGACACGTACGACAGGTAGGCGCCCACCCGGCGGGCGGCATCGGCGACCCAGCGGGTGCCCAGGGCGTTGACCCGGTAGGCCCGGTCGGGATCGCTCTCGCAGGCGTCGACGGCCGTCCAGGCGCCCACGTGCAATACCGCGTCGGGCTCCAGGGTGGTGATCGCCTGGAACACGGCGTCACGGTCTCCCACGTCGAGCGCCGAGTGGTCGGCGGCCACCACGTCGTCGCCGGCCGCCTCGCAGACGGCGACCACGTCACGACCCAGCTGGCCGCCGGCCCCGGTGACCAGGACCCTCACGACTGCGCCGTCCGCTCCTTGAGGGGACGCCACCACCACTCGTTGGCGCGGTACCAGTCGACGGTCTCGGCCAGCGCCTCGTCGAGGGTGCGCTGCTTCTTCCAGCCGAGGGCCGTGACCTTGGCGATGTCGACCGAGTAGCGGCGGTCGTGGCCCAGGCGGTCCTCCACGTAGGAGACCATCTCCTCGCCGACGCCGAACGCCGCCAGCAGCTTGTCGACCAGCACCCGGTTGGGCGTCTCGTTGCCGGCGCCGATGTTGTAGATCTCGCCCGGGGCGCCCTCGTGCAGCACCAGGTGGACGGCCGAGCAGTGGTCGTCGACGTAGAGCCAGTCGCGCTCGTTCAGCCCGTCGCCGTAGAGCGGCACCGGGATGCCCTCCATCAGGTTGGTGGCGAAGAGCGGGATGACCTTCTCGGGGAACTGGTACGGCCCGAAGTTGTTGGTGCAGCGGGTGACGGTCACCGGGAGGCCGTAGGTGTGGTGGTACGACAGGGCGATCAGGTCGGACCCGGCCTTCGACGCCGAGTAGGGCGACCGGGGCTCCAGCGGGTCGGTCTCCTTCGACGAGCCGACCTCCACCGAGCCGTACACCTCGTCGGTGCCGATGTGGATCACCCGGGGGATCTCCAGGCGCCGGGCCGTGTCCATCACCACGTTGGTGCCGAAGCAGTTGGTGTTGACGAAGTCGTCGGGGCCGGCGATCGACCGGTCGACGTGGCTCTCGGCCGCGAAGTGGACCACGGCGTCGTGGCCGGCCATGGCGTCCTCGAGCACGCCGGGGTCGCAGATGTTGCCCTTCACGAACTGGTAGCGGGGGCTGTCGTCGACGTCCTTGAGGGTGGAGAGGTTGCCGGCGTAGGTGAGGGCGTCGTAGACGGTCACCTCGTCGTCGGTGCTCTCCAGCACGTAGCGGACGTAGTTCGACCCGATGAACCCGGCGCCGCCGGTCACGAACTGCTTCATGTTCTTCCGACTCTCCTCGAACCGCTCAAGTACGCAGGGCAGCGTAGGGGCGGCGGTCTACCGGCAGGTCGGCGCGCCGGGGGTTGGCCTTGTCGCGGTCCGACAGCACCGGGTCGGTGAGGCCCCAGTCGGCCCCGATCTGCGGGTCGTCCCAGGCCACGCCCAGCTCGTCGGCGGGGTTGTAGTAGCCGTCGACCAGGTACGTGATGGTCATGTCGGTGAGGGCGGCGAAGCCGTGCGCCACGCCCGGCGGGATGTAGATGCCCCGGTGGTCGTGGTCGACGCCGGCCGTGCCGGGCTCGCTGCCCAGGTCGACCACGAGCGTGGCGCCGTCGGTCTTCGACCCCTCGCGCAGGTCGTGCAGCACCACCCGGGCCCGACCGAACGGCACGTACCAGTAGTCGGCCTGGTGCAGGTGGTAGTGGAGGCCGACGATCGCGCCGGAGCGGCGGTCGCCCCGGTTGCCCTGGATCATCTCCCGCCCCGACGGGAACCACTGGCGACGGTACGTCTCGATGAAGATGCCGCGGGCGTCGCCGTGGATGTCGGGCTGGACGACGAAGACGCCGTCGATCTCGTCGGAGGGGTGGATGGTGGCCACGGGGTTCTCCTAGTGGAGCTCGACGACGGAGTGGTCGCCGAGCATCAGTCGCAGGGCACGGGGACGGCGGTCGTTGCGCGACAGCTCGACCTCCCGCCCGATGAGGCTGTCGGTCAGCCGGGGGACGTCGACGATCGAGCTGCGCTGCAGCACCACCGAGTGCTCCATCTCGGCGTCGACGATCTCGCAGTCGGAGGCGATCGAGCTGAAGGGACCGACGTAGCTGTTCACGACCCGGGTCCGCTCGCCGATGATCGCCGGGCCGAGGATGCGGCTGTTCACGATCTGGGCGCCCTCCTCGATCACCACCCGGCCCTCGATCGACGACGAGCCGTCGACCGATCCCTGCACCTTCGGCTCCAGCGTCTCCAGCACCAGGCGGTTGCACTGGAGCAACGGGTCCTTCTTGCCGGTGTCGATCCACCAGCCCTCGAGCACCTCGTGGTTCACCCGGTGGCCGTGGTCGATGAGCCACTGGATGGCGTCGGTGATCTCCAGCTCGCCACGCCACGACGGCTCGATGCCGCGCACGGCGTCGTGGATCTGGCGGTCGAACAGGTAGACGCCGACGAGGGCCAGGTCGGACGGGGGGTCGACGGGCTTCTCGACCAGCCGGAGCACCTCGCCGTCGGGGCCCAGCTCGGCCACGCCGAACTGCCGCGGGTCGTCGACCTTGGCCAGGAGGATCTGGGCGGCCGGGGTCTTGCTGTCCTCACCGAGGCGGGGCAGCGACGAGCGGGCCTTCTCCGCCTCGAAGCGCTTGGTGAAGTTGGCCAGGCCCTGCTGGAGCATGTTGTCGCCCAGGTACATGACGAAGTCCTCGTCGCCCAGGTAGTCGTGGGCGATGAGGACGCAGTGGGCCAGGCCCCGCGGCTCGTCCTGGGGGATGTAGGTGACCTTCACGCCCCAGCGGGAGCCGTCACCTACAGCCTCGGTGATCTCGTCGGCGGTGCCACCGACGATGATGCCGATCTCCTTGATGCCGGCGGCGGCCATGTCCTCGATCCCGTAGAACAGGATCGGCTTGTTGGCGATCGGTACGAGCTGCTTGGCGCTCGTGTGGGTGATGGGGCGCAGGCGTGTGCCTGCCCCGCCGGAGAGGATGAGGCCCTTCACAGGGGGTCGATTGTAGGTGTGATGGCGGAGCCGCTCGCGGCCTCCTCCGCTGGGGGCGGCGGCGGGGTGGTTGGATGGGGTGTGGGACGCCCGGCCGCAGCGCAGGGCCGGAGCTGCCCGAACTCGGCCGTCAACAGTCGGGCGGCACGGTGGTGGAGGTGGTGGACGAGGTGGAGGAACCCCCCAGGGAGGTCGACGTGGTGGAGGTGGTCGTCACAGGGTCTCCGGGCATCGCCGGCGGGTCGTCCGGGCCGGGCGACGTGGCCGCCTCGGTACTGACGCCGGCCCAGTCGGTGCCCGTGACCAGCACGACACCGCCGTCACCGACCTCGACCGAGCCTTCCGGCAGCTCCTCGAGCTCGGCGCCCGCCACCAGCCAGCGGGACACCAGCTCCGCGGCCGGCTGGCTCCCGGCCGGGTAGCGGATGGTGGTGCGCTGCACGCCGAAGCCGGGCTCCTCGCCCCGGCCGACGACGATGAAGCCGGCGCCCGTGAGCCCGTCGGCCGCCTCCGACGCCTGGCCCTGTACCCCCGACCCGTTGCGCACCGTCAGCCGCACCGAGGCGGGCGCGATGTCGCTGATGTCGTCATCGTCGCCGCCCGAATCGTCGGAGTCCTCCGGCTCGGGGTCGCCCCGGAAGCGGGCCAGGGTCGGCTCGGCCGCGGCCTCCTGCAGCAGGACCACGTCGGCCGCGCCCTTGAAGGTGCGCTCCACCGGCACCGTGTAGGTCTTCAGGCTGTCGGGGTCGAACTGCCGGAACCGCTGGGCCAGGTCGAAGATGTCGCCGGTGGTCAGCGCGTCGTCGATGGTGACGCTGGAGAGCGCGACGTCGAGCAGGCGGTCGAGCGTGCCGGGGTTGCGGGCGCCCTTGCTCGCGGCCCGGTCGAGGGCCCGACGGATGAAGTCCTGCTGACGGGCGATGCGACCCAGGTCGGAGCGGGGGTCGCGCACCCACTCCCCGTCGATGAGCTCGTCGTAGTGGCGGGCCCGGGCGTAGGCCAGCGCCTGGACCGGATCGAGCGTGACGCACCCGGTCTGCAGGATGCTGAGGCCCGAGTTCCGGTCGCGGGCCGGGTACGGGAAGTAGACGGGCACGCCGTCGATGGCGGCCACCAGGTCGCGGAACCCGGCGAACTCGAGCTGGACGTAGTGGTGGATCGGGATGCCGAGGTAGTCGCGCATCAGGGCGATCAGCACGTCGGGCCGCCCGTTGCCCCGGGAGATGGCGGTGTTGATGCGGGCGTGGTCGCCGGTGTCGCCGTAGGGGACCCACAGGTCGCGCGGCAGCGACAGCAGCTCGGCCTTGCGCTCGCTCGGGTCGATGCGCAGCACCATCACCACGTCGTTGAGCATCTGCGAGTCGCGGTCGTTGCGCACCGGGTCGTCGACGGGGAGCCCGTCGGCGTTGTCGACGCCCACGATGAGGTAGTTCTGCGGCTCGCCCGACGCCTCCGGAGCGTCCTCCAGGACGCTCGACAGCTCCACCCGCGGGATCTTCTCGGCCTTGCGGTACACGTAGCCGAAGGTCCCCGCGCTCGCCGCCAACGCCAGGCTGCTCATGATCCCGCCGAAGATCACCAACCGCTGCAGCCACCCCCGCCGTCGCCGCCGCGGGTGGTGGCGCCCCGGCCCCGCGGGCTCGTCGTGGTCGGGAGCGCTCATCGGACCGGCAAACCTAGGTCGCGGGCGATCACCAACCGTTGGATCTCGCTGGTGCCCTCACCGATCTCCAGCACCTTGGCGTCGCGGTACTGGCGGGCGACCAGCGTCTCGTCCATGAACCCCGAGCCGCCGAACACCTGGGTGGCCATCCGGGTGGCCGTGACCGCCGACTCGGTGGCGGTCAGCTTGGCGATGGCCGCCGCCCGTTTGAACGGTCGCCCGGTGTCGCACAGCCAGGCGGCGTGGTACGTGAGCAGCCGGGCGGCCTCCGCCATGGCGGCCATGTCGGCGCAGGCGAACGCCACCGCCTGGTTCGACCCGATCGCCTGGCCGAACGCCACGCGGTCGTTGGCGTAGCGCACCGACTCGTCGAGGCAGCACCGGATGACGCCCACGGCCAGTGCGGCGATGGCGATGCGCCCCTCGTCGAGCGTCTCCAGGAACTGGGGGAAGCCCCGACCCCGCCCGCCCAGCAGGTTCGACTCCGGCACCCGGCAGCCGCTGAAGCTCAGCCCGTGGGTGTCGGACGCGTGCCAGCCCATCTTCCGGTAGGGCGGCTGCACCTCGAAGCCGGGCGTGCCCGCCGGCACGATGATCGTGGAGATCTCCGGGAGCTTGCCGCCGGGCTCCCGCTCCCCGGTGCGGGCCGTGACCGTGACGAACGACGTGATCGGCGTGCCCGAGTTGGTGATGAACGCCTTCTCGCCGTCGATCACCCACTCGCCCGCGGCCTCGTCGAGCGTGGCGGTGGTGCGGGTGCGGCCGGCGTCGCTGCCGGCATCGGGCTCGGTCAGCCCGAACCCCGCGAGCGCCCGCCCGGCGCACAGGTCGGGCAACCACTGCTCCCGCTGCTCCTCGGTGCCGAAGCGGTGGATCGGCGTGGCGCCCAGGCCGACCGCGGCCTCGAGCGTGATCGCCAACGACTGGTCGACCCGGCCCAGCTCCTCGATGGCGATGCACAGGGTGGTGAGGTCGGCGCCCCCGCCGCCGTAGCGCTCCGGGAAGGGGATGCCGAACAGCCCCAGCTCCCCCATCTTCAGCACGGTGTCGACGGGGAAGGCGTGGTCGCGGTCCCACTCGTAGGCCCAGGGCGCGATCTCCGCCGCCGCGAAGTCTCGGACGACCTCTCGAAGCTGCTCCTGCTCGTCCGTGAGCTCCACGTGCATGGAAGGGATCGTACGGCCAGGGTGTGACAGTGAAGGCGCAGCCCTTCACCGCTTGGGGCGGCGGCGGGGTGGTTGGATGGGTGACAACTAAGGGTTCACCGCCGTGAACGCCCCACTCGTAGGCTGCGGAGGATCGTGGCCCTGACCGATCTCGCGCCGCTGGCCGTGGTGGGCGGCCGGTTGCTGACCAACCTGGTCGACGTCACCTCCGACCTGGCCGCGCTCGACAGCGAGGGCCAGTGGGCGGTGGTGGTGCCCTTCGAGGGCCCGGCCATCTGCGCCCGCTTCGCCACCGTCCGTCCCGCCCGTCCCTGGCCCGGCCCGCCGTGGCGCGGCCCCCATCCGGACTCCTGGGTCTCCTCGCTCGACGAGGGCAAGTTCTGCGCCGGCGTCGAGTCGATCCGGGAGTCGATCGCCGCCGGCGACGTCTACCAGGTGAACCTCACCCGCCGGCTGGCCGCCCCCCTCCCCGACCACGGCGACGGCGAGCCCGACGTCGCCGCCCTCGGGGCCGCCCTGGGCGCCGGCAACCCCGCCCCCTACTCGGCCGTCGTCCGCATCCCCCAGATCGGCTGCCACGTCGCCTCCGCCTCGCCGGAGCGCTTCCTGCGCCGCGACGGCCGCGACGTCGCGTCGTCGCCCATCAAGGGCACCGCCGCCCGCCCCGAGGACCTCCTGCCCAAGGACCGGGCCGAGAACGTGATGATCGTCGACCTCGTCCGCAACGACCTGGGCCGGGTATGCGAGTGGGGGTCCGTGGAGGTGCCCGCACTGTGCGCCGTCGAGCCCCACCCCGGCCTGGTCCACCTGGTCTCGACGGTGACCGGACGCCTGCGCGACGGCGTCGGCTGGCCCGAGGTGATCGCCGCCACCTTCCCGCCGGGGTCGGTCACCGGCGCCCCCAAGCTGGCGGCGCTCGACGTCATCTCCCGCCTGGAGCCGGTGCCCCGGGGCGTCTACTGCGGCGCGGTGGGCTGGGTCGACGCCGACCGCCGCCAGGGCGACCTCAACGTCGCCATCCGCACCTTCTGGATCGACGACGGGCTCCTCCACCTCGGCACGGGCGGCGGCATCACCTGGGACTCGACACCCGAGGGCGAGTGGGCCGAGACCGAGCTCAAGGCCCACCGCCTCCTCGCCGTCGCCTCGAGCACGTCCTAGTCGAGCCCGTAGGCGACCACGCGGCCGTCCTGCGTGCCGACGTAGAGCTGCCCGTTGGACACCGCCGGGGCGCCCGAGATGGCGCTGCCGGTCGACGCCGACCACAGCGGCGAGCACGTCGCCGAACCACAGCCGGCCGCGGCGAACGCGTGCACCGACCCGTCGCCCCAGCCCGTGAACACCACGCCCCCGGCGACCGCCGGCTGGTCGCCGATCGAGCCCGTCGTGCCGGCACCGCCCGTGGCGGACCACAACGGGGAACACGTGACGGCACCACAGCCGTCGCCGTCGAGAGCCACCAGGCGGCCGTCGGCGGTCGGGACGTACAGCACCCCGTCGGCCAGCGCCGGGATGGCCGACGCCGGCGCGCCCAGCGGGGCCGACCACAGGATCGAGCCGTCGGCCGTGCTCACGGCGTAGGCCGTGCCCGCTGCGGTCGCCGTGTACAGCACGGACTCGGCGTCGTTCAGCACCGGGATGGTGCCCGAGCCGTCGAGCGGCGTGGCCCACTTCGGGCAGCGGATCCCGGGCGATCCGCAGGTCGCCACCCCGGACAGCGCCCACGCCCGCACGCCGTTGCCGAACGTGAACGGGTCGGCCGTCGAGACGAAGCCGATGCCGGCCTGGTACACGCCCGCCTCACCCAGCGTCACGGCTGGGGCCGACATGTTGGTCGACGGGTAGACGATCCCCGACCAGCCGACCGCCGGGTCGGCGGAGTCCGAGACCTTCAGCGACGTCGCCACCGGGCCCCCCGAGCCGAAGCCCACGCGGTGCTGCACCATCAGCGACCCGCGCTGGCCGTTGACGACGCCGAAGGTGTCGACGATGCCGAGCGACGCGCCCGTCGCCCCGTCGAGCCGCTCGACGGTGTAGCTGCCACCGAGGTTGCCGCGCCCGTAGCTGACGAGCAGCGTGCCGGCATCGGCGAACGGCTGCGACCCGAAGAGGAAGGAGCCCTCGGGCGCCAGATCGCGCTTCCACAGGCGGGTGCCGGTCGCCGGGTCGAAGCCGTAGTAGGACCCGTTTCCGGCGTTGACGTGGACGCCGGCGTTCGACACGACCGGGTCGCCCACGCCGACCTCGTCGGTCGGGGCGGTCCACTGCTCGGTGAGGTCGGCCACGTTGGCCGCGCTGATCACGGTCTCGAACGGGTTGTAGCCCGTCCGGTCGGGCCCCTGGCCGGGCTGGTACCAGCACCCGGCCAGCGTCATCGCGACCACCCCGACCCCGAACGCACGCAGTCTCTGCGTCATCCTGCCCCCTCGGCGTGTGGCCCGGGCATCCCCATGCCCCGGGCTCGACGTGAGCGAGGGTAATCATCGTCGACTCGGCCCCTCCGGTCGGCCAAGATGCCAATCCCATGACAACAGCACCAGGTGCCGCCGACCGGGCAGTGTGGATCAACGGGGCGCTCGTCGACCCCGACGAGGCGTCAGTGTCGGTCTTCGACCACGGCTTCACCGTCGGCGACGGGGTGTTCGAGACGCTCAAGGTGGTCGACGGCCGGCCCTTCGCGGTGACCCGCCACCTCGCGCGGCTGGAGCGCTCGGCGGTCGGGCTCGGCCTCGACGTCCCGATCGGGCCCGACAAGCTGCGCATCGCCATGGACGAGGTGATCGCCGCGGTCGGCCCTGCGGCCGGGCGGCTGCGGATCACGCTGACCGGCGGGCCGGCGCCGCTGGGCTCGGACCGGGGCAGTGCCGGGCCGACGCTGGTCGTGGTGGCGGCCCGGGCGACGTCGTGGGACCCGTCGACGACCGCCATCACCGTGCCGTGGCCCCGCAACGAGCGCAGCGCCGTCGCCGGGCTGAAGACCACGTCCTACGCCGAGAACGTGGTGGCGCTGGCCGAGGCGGCCAAGCTGGGCGCGACCGAGGCGATCTTCCCCAACCTGGCCGGCGCCCTGTGCGAGGGCACGGGCAGCAACGTGTTCGTGGTGGTCGACGGGCGGCTCCTGACGCCGTCGCTGCTGTCGGGCTGCCTCGGTGGCGTGACCCGGGCGCTGCTCCTGGAGGAGTTGCCCGGGGCCGACGAGGAGGACATGCCGATCGAGCGCCTGGCCGACGACGACGTGACCGAGGTGCTGCTCACGTCGTCGACCCGCGACGCCCAGCCCCTGCACGCGATCAACGGCCGCGCCCTCCCCGGCGCCGACGGCCCCGTGGCGCAACAGGCCGCCGCCGCCCTGGCCGCCCTCCAGGCCCGCACCGTCGATCCGTAGCTCAGGTGGGGCGGAGGTGGACGACGTCGCCGGCGGCGAACGTCCGGCGGTCGCCCTCGTCGGTCGCCACCACCAGGTGGCCCTCGGGGGTGACGTCGACGGCCGTGCCCTCCACGTCGCTGCTGCCCAGGTCGACCCGCACCCGCCGTCCCAACGTGGCCGATCGGGCGCGCCAGGCGTCGAGCAGCCCGGCCCCCGACGCCGACCCCGCGGCGACCAACCCCCCGTAGTGACCGTCGAGGCGACGCAGGAAGGCGACCAGCAGCTCGACCCGGTCGACGTCGTGGCCGACGAGGTGGTTGAGGGCGGTGGCCGTCGCCGCGAGGTCGTCCGGCAGCGACGCCGGCCAGTTCACGTTCACCCCCACGCCCACCACGACCACCATCCGCTCGTCGTCGCGCGGCGCGCGCCACCCCGACGAAGCGGTGCTCCCGGCCGGCCAATCGGCCTCGGCCAGGATCCCCCCAAGTTTGCGGTCGACACCACGGTCCGCGACGACGAGGTCGTTGGGCCACTTGAGGCCCGGCACCACGACCGTGAGCGACGACACGGCCTCCGCCATGGCCAGCCCGACCGCCATCCCCACCGCCCCGACCACCCCGGCCGGCGGCCGCAGCAGCACCGAGACCAGGAGCGACGCGCCCGGCGGGGCGGTCCACGTCCGGCCGAGGCGTCCCCGCCCGGCCCCTTGGTGGTCGGCCACCACCACGACGCCCTCCGGGGCTCCGTCACGCGCCGAAGCCATCGCGTCGCTGTTCGTGGAGCCGGTCTCCGCCACCCAGCGGAGCCGGTGGAACCGGGTCTCGGCCAGCAAGGAAGTCGCAAGCTCCGCCTGGTTACTGGCACGGTCGCCGGGCACCCCCGTAAACATATGGGGTGCTCTCCAAGATCCTGATCGCCAACCGGGGCGAGATCGCCGTCCGGGTCGCCCGTGCCTGCCGTGAGCTCGGCATCACATCGGTGGCCGTCTACTCGGACCTCGACCGGGACAGCCTGCACGTCCGACTCGCCGACGAGGCCTACGCGCTCGGCGGCCAGGCGGCGGCGGAGAGCTACCTCAACACCGACAAGATCCTCGAGATCATCGAGCGCAGCGGGGCCGACGGCGTCCATCCGGGCTACGGCTTCTTCAGCGAGAACACCGACTTCGCCCGGGCCATCACCGCCCGCGGCGTCACGTTCATCGGCCCTCCGCCCGAGGCCATCGAGGTCATGGGCGACAAGGTGTCGTCGCGCATCGCCGCCCAGGAGGCGGGTGTCGACGGCGTGCCCGGCACCACCCAGTTCCTCACGTCCTCCGACGAGGTCGTCGCCTTCGGGGAGCAGCACGGCTGGCCGGTGGCCATCAAGGCGGCCTACGGCGGCGGTGGCCGGGGCATGCGGGTCGTCCGGGCTCCGGAGGACGCCGCCGAGGCGCTCGACTCGGCACAGTCGGAGGCGCTGAAGGGCTTCGGGCGCAGCGAGTGCTACGTCGAGCGCTACCTCACCTGGCCCCGCCACGTGGAGATGCAGGTGTTCGCCGACACCCACGGCAACGCGGTGTGGGTGGGCGAGCGCGACTGCTCCGTGCAGCGCCGCCACCAGAAGCTGATCGAGGAGAGCCCCGCGCCCCTCTTCCCCGACGAGACCCGCCAGGCGATGGGCGAGGCCGCGGTGAAGGTGACCAAGGCGTGCGGCTACGTCAACGCCGGCACCGTCGAGTTCCTCTACCAGGAGGGCGACTTCTTCTTCCTGGAGATGAACACCCGCCTGCAGGTGGAGCACCCGGTGACCGAGCTGGTGACCGGCCTCGACCTGGTCGCCGAGCAGATCCGGGTGGCGTCGGGCGAGCCGCTGAGCTTCACCCAGGACGACAT
This sequence comes from Acidimicrobiales bacterium, assembly GCA_035316325.1. Classification (NCBI taxonomy): domain Bacteria; kingdom Bacillati; phylum Actinomycetota; class Acidimicrobiia; order Acidimicrobiales; species Acidimicrobiales bacterium. The sequence goes on along the minus strand of DATHJB010000033.1, from coordinate 77,965 downwards.
CGTGCGCCGCGGCCACGCCATCGAGGTGCGCATCAACGCCGAGGACCCGGCCGGCGGGAGGTTCCTGCCGTCGCCCGGCGCCATCGGCAAGCTGCAGGTGCCGCAGGGCTTCGGGGTGCGTTGGGACGGCGGCTACGAGGCCGGCGACGAGGTCAGCCAGTACTACGACAACCTCGTCGGCAAGCTGGTCGTGTGGGGCGCCGACCGGCCGACGGCGATCGCCCGCACCATCCGGGCCCTGGAGGAGTTCCAGGTGGACGGCATCGCCACCACGATCCCGGCCGACCTGGCGGTCCTGCGCCACGACGACTTCGTGGCCGGCGAGCACTCCACCAAGTGGGTGGAGGAGCGCCTCGACCTCACGGGGGTGGGTGGAGCGGCCGCCACCCCGTCGACCGACGACGCCGACACCGTCGCCGAGCCCAAGGTGCGCCGTGACGTCGACGTGGAGGTCAACGGGCGCCGCTTCGCCGTGAGCGTGTGGGTGCCGGAGTCGCAGGTGGGCGCGGTCGTCGCCGCGGGTGTGGCCGCCGGGCGGGCCGCGGCGCCTCGGGCCAGGCGGGCCGCGTCGGGCGCGGGCGGCAGTGCCGGCAGCGGCGAGGTGACCGTCCCGATGCAGGGCACGATCGTGAAGGTCCTGGTGGCCGAGGGCGACACGGTCGAAGCGGGCCAGACCGTGTGCGTGCTGGAGGCGATGAAGATGGAGAACAACATCTCCGCCGACCGGGACGGCACCGTGAAGGACATCAAGGTCGAGCCGGGCCAGTCGGTCGGCTCGGGCGACGTCGTCGTCGTCATCACCTGAGCCTCACTGAGCCTCAGAGGGCGACGTCGATCCAGTCGGGCGACGTCCGGCCGGGGCGGTAGGGAGCGTCGCGCCGCTTGCCGACCAGGCCGGCGACCCCGTGCTGCCCCGCGGCCTCGACCAGGGCCAGGCCGTCGCCGCGGTGGGCGGTGGCGGTGGACCAGGCCGGCCCGTCGAGCTCCAGCGCCTCCAGGTCGGCCCGGCGGTCCTCCCAGGGGGCCTCGAACCGGGGGTAGCCGTCGAGCCACACCAGGTCGAACACCATGAGCTTCACGGGCGCGCTGGTCGACGCCCGCTCACCGCTCATGGGCCGCCCCTTGAACCGGCGGGCCAGGTGGTCGGGCTCGCCGACCACCACGCCGTCGAGCACCGCCTCCACCGACCCGGTGGCCCGGCCGATCCGCCGCACGTCGACGAACCGGTCGCCCACGTCGTTGCCCCCGGCGTCGTGCATCCGCACCGCGCCCGCCAGCAGCGTCGTCATCACCCGCAGACCGGACAGCCGCACCTCCCAGGCCCACTCGTCGCCGGCGACGGGCTCGCCCGGCTCGGCCCGCATCGGGGCGACGACCTCCGGCGGCCAGCGCCAGTCGGGGTCGGGCTGGGGGTCCATGCGGTGGATCATCCAGTCGCGGTCGCCCCGGGTCTGGAACAGGGCGTAGCGGCCCCGCACCCGTTCGCCGTGGAGGTCGATCATCAGCTTGCGGTCCTCGTGCTCCAGCAGGTCGTAGGTGCCGGAGTCCCAGACGAACATGTGGCCGGCGCCGTACGTGCCCGACGGTATGTCGCCCTCGAAGCCGAGGTACTCCATCGGGTGGTCCTCGGTGTGGACCGCCAGGCCGTTGCGGCCCGGGTCCCAGGGGATGCCCCGGGGGATGGCGAACGACCACAGGACCCCGTCGTTCTCCAGGCGGAGGTCCCAGTGGAGGCGGGTGGCGTCGTGCTGGTGGACGGTGAAGCGGCGGGGCTCGCCGGTCGCCGGGTCCGGCGTGGGCACGGCTCCTTCCGGCTCCGGCGTCGCCGTGAAGTCACGCTTGCGGCGGTACTCCGCCAGCGGCTCGTCGCTCATCCTGTTGCGTTCTACCCGGCGCGGCGGCCAGGAACGCCAGCACGACGTAGGCCGTGAGCGCCCCGGCGACCACCCACGCCGGCCAGGAGGCGTCCAGGAGGGCGGGTGCGTCGGTCGCTCCCGCCGCGACCGCACCGGCGGCGAGCAGGCCGTTCACGACGACGTGGGTGACGCTGGGCGGGGTGTCGGCCCGGGTGAGGCAGCCGCAGGTCGCCACCGGGGTGCCCGCCCGCAGCGCCGTCATCACGAACAGGGCGAAGCCCAGGTAGCTGGCGGCCACCAGCAACGGCAGCACCCGCCCGCCGTAGGTCAGCGTCGCCGCGCCCAGCAGCGTCTCCCCCACCGCCCCGGCCCGCACCAGCAGCCCCGACGCCGGCCACCCGACCGCCCGCAGCGCCCCGACCGTGCGCGTCGGGTCGACCACCTTCCCCGCCCCGGCGATCACCAGGAGCAGCGCGGCGGCGCCGACGACCCCCGCGATCACGTCCCCACCACCGCCACCACCACCTCCACCCGAAATCTCGACAGAGACGGCGCCATGGCCACCAGTTCTGTCGAAGTTTCCGGCTGGCTCACTCGGCGGCTTCGGCCAGGGCCTCGGAGAGCGAGGGGTGCACCAGGAGGCTGTCGACGATGTCGGTCACCCGCAGGCCGTTCGTGACCGCCACCGCGATGATCGAGATCAGCTCCGCCGCCTGGGTCCCCACGATCGACCCGCCCAGCACCACGCCGGTGGCCGGGTCGGACAGGATCTTCACGAAGCCCCGGGGGTCGTCGTTGATCAGGGCCTTGGCCGACGCCGAGAACGGCACCTTGGTCACCCGGATCTTGCGGCCCTCGGCGAAGGCGTCGGCCTCGGCCATACCGACATCCGCGATCTCGGGCTCGGTGAAGATGGCGGAGGCCGCCTTGTCGTAGTCGAGGTGGCGGTGGCCCCGGGTCTGCAGGCCCATCACCCGCTCGGCGATCTTGCGGCCCTGCATCGACGCCACCGAGGACAGCGGCAGCTTCCCCGACAGGTCGCCGGCCGCGTAGATGTGGGGCACCGACGTGACGCAGTGGTGGTCGATGGTGACGTAGCCGCCGTCGTCGACCTTCACGCCCGCCAGGTCGAGCCCGAGCCCGTCGCTGTTCGGGATCGACCCGATGGCCAGCAGGGCATGGCTGCCGGAGGCCACCCGGCCGTCGTCGCAGCGCACCGCCACCCCCTCGGCCGTGCGGTCGAGAGCCTGCGCCCGGGCGCCCTTGAACAGGCGCACACCCCGGTTGAGCAGCTCCGACTCCAGCGCCGCGGCCACCTCCGGGTCCTTCTGGGGGAGCACCTGCTGGCGGCTGACGATGAGCGTCACCCGGCTGCCCAGCGACGAGAACATGTGGACGAACTCCACGCCGGTGACGCCCGAGCCGATGACCACCAGGTGCGCCGGCAACTCGGCCGGCGGGTAGGCGTGGCGGGTGGTGAGCACCCGTTCGCCGTCGACGTCGGCCCACTCGGGGATGCGGGGGCGGCTGCCGGTCGACACCAGGATGGCGTCGGCCTCGATCGTCTGCGTGCCCTCGGCGGTGGTGACGGCCACGTGGTGGGGGTCGAGCAGCGAGCCCGTCCCCTTCACCATGCGCACGCCCTGGCTCGACAGCAGCTGCACCACGTTCGACTCGAGCCGGGCCTCGATCCCGCCGATGCGAGACTTCAGGGCGTCGACGTCGAGGCTGACCGACGTGTCGGCCAGCCCCATGCCGCGGCTGCGGTCGATGAAGCCCATCGCTCCGGCCGTGGCGATCATCGCCTTGGAGGGGATGCAGTCCCACAGGTGCGCGGCGCCACCGACGACGTCGCGCTCGATCAGCGTGACGTCCGCGCCCATGCGGGCGGCGACGGTTGCAGCGGTGTTACCTGCGGGCCCCCCGCCCACGATCACGAAGCGCACGGCCATGGATTGAGGCTAGTTGCCTCGGCGACAGCCGAGACCGCTTGGGGCGGCGGCGGGGTGGTCGGTGGGACTACAGAGCCCCAGGTCGAGGCCGGGTCAGCCGACGGGCTTGTGATCGCGCTCCAGGTAGTAGCGGTCGCCGCCGATGTCGCCGCGCTCGTTCGGGTCGACGTCCTTGGCCCGCCAGTAGTGGGCGAGGATCGTCTTCTGGGTGAGCTCCATGTCGGCGATCGGCGCCCCGGCGTTGAGCAGCTGCGGGTGCCACACGACGACATCCCCCGCGTTGCCCTCGAAGTCGACCGGCGCCAGCTCGCGCTCCGCCAGCTCCTCGGCGACGTAGTCGTCGAAGGCGCCCAGCTCGTCGTCGTTCACGTCGAGGCGGCCGTCGGAGAAGCGGAAGGGCTCGACGGCGTGGCTGCCCGGGTAGAAGCGGAACGGCCCGGAGCCCGGCGACGTGTCCTCCAGCAGCACCATCGCGCCGACCATGCGGCCGGGCTCGGGCGGCGCGGCGTAGAAGGTGTCGACGTGGAGGCGCTGCTGGCTGCCCCGCTCCATGCTCACCGAGTCGGCCAGGATGGGGGCGCCTTCGAGCAGGTCGTCGAGCACCTCGACCAGCTCGGGGTCGAGCAGCGTCTCGCGCACCAGCGGGGAGTCGAGGTAGAGGTCGTTGAGACGGTAGGGCTTGGCCCGGGCCCGGTCGGTGGCCTTCGCGAGCGGGATGCGACGTTCCCGGTGCGTGCCGGTGAAGACGTCGATCACCAGGCCGTGGTCGTTCTTCTTGCGCTCGCGCCACAGGGCGTCGAGCTGCCCGTTCAGCTCGCGGAGCCGGCCGTGCGGCATGAAGCGGGGCAGCACGAGGTAGCCGTTCTCGGCCCAGTCGGCGAGCTGCGCCTCGCTGAGGATCTTGCGTTCACCGGCGAGATCGGCAGGCGAAGGCACGGGGTCGACAACCGTTGATAGAGCCTCTCCGGGCGTCATCGAACGGCGGCGATTCAGGGAAAGCCGGCGGCGGACACGGGAAATTACGCGCATGAGGAACTTTCGTCGCAGAATTCGGGTGCCCACCGGAGCGCCGATAGTAGTTACACCGTCAGGCCGATTCGTGGATGTGCTGCCCGAGCGGGCCCAGATCAGCGCGAAATTCGGCGCCTCAGGTGGCGACGATGCCGTCTAGCTGGTGAAACGCCGCACCTTGTCGCCCACCGACGAGTACTTCACGATGCACACCACGGCCCGCACGCCGTCGCGCCAGCCGATCTTCTTGCCGTCGTCGTAGGTACGTCCGGCGTAGCCGATCCCGAGCTCGTACACCCGCCAGTTCCCCCGGGCGATCTTTGCGGTGACCTCCGGCTCGAAGCCGAAGCGGTCCTCTTCGATCTCGATCGACTGGATCACCTCGCGCCGGAAGACCTTGTAACAGGTCTCCATGTCGGTGAGGTTCAGGTTGGTGAACATGTTCGACAGCAGGGTCAGGAACTTGTTGCCGAGGTAGTGCCAGAAGTACAGGACGCGGTGCGGGTGGCTGGAGTGGAACCGCGAGCCGTAGACGACGTCGGCCTGGTCGTCGAGCAGCGGCTTCACCAGCGAGCCGTACTCGGCCGGGTCGTACTCGAGGTCGGCGTCCTGCACGATCACGAACGGTGCGGTCGCCTCGGCGAACCCCCGTCGCAGCGCGGCACCCTTCCCCTGGTTGTGGCCCTGGTCGAAGACCCGCACGCGCTCGTAGCCGGAGGTGCCCACCAGGTCCTCGAGCACCTTGCGGCTGCCATCGGTCGACCCGTCGTCGACCACCACCACCTCCGCCGTCCACTGCGAGGCGAGCACGCGGTCGATCAATGCTGCGACCGTCGCCTCCTCGTTGTAACAGGGCACGACGACGGAGAGGCAAGGTTCGATCTGTCCCATGAATCGCACATGTTAGAGGTCCCTGCTTAGGCTCTCGCGCGTGAGCGAGAGCGACGCGACAGACCGCCCCGACCTGGACGACTGGCGCGCTGCGGCGGCGCGAGACCTCAAGGGCACCGACCCCGACGACCTCACGTGGCACACGCCCGAGGGCATCGACGTGAAGCCGCTGTACACCGCGGCCGATCTCGACGGCATCGACGACGTCGATTCGCTCCCCGGGTTCCCCCCGTTCCTGCGGGGTGTGCGCGCCACGATGTACGCCAACCGACCCTGGACCATTCGGCAATATGCGGGCTTCTCCACGGCCGAGGAATCCAACGCCTTCTACCGGCGCAACCTGGCGGCCGGCCAGATGGGCCTCTCGGTGGCGTTCGACCTGGCCACGCACCGTGGTTACGACAGTGACCATCCGCGCGTGGAGGGCGACGTCGGCAAGGCCGGGGTGGCCATCGATTCGGTCGAGGACATGAAGATCCTCTTCGACGAGATACCGCTCGAGAAGATGTCGGTGTCGATGACGATGAACGGCGCCGTGCTGCCCACGTTGGCGTGCTTCATCGTCGCCGGCGAGGAGCAAGGGGTCGATCAGGCACTGCTCAGCGGGACCATCCAGAACGACATCCTCAAAGAGTTCATGGTCCGCAACACCTACATCTATCCGCCCGAGCCGAGCATGCGGATCGTGTCCGACATCATCCAGTACACGGCCGACCACATGCCGCGGTACAACTCGATCTCGATCTCCGGCTACCACATGCAGGAGGCGGGGGCGACCGCCGAGCAGGAACTGGCATTCACCATCGCCGACGGTCTCGAGTACGTGCGATTCGCGCTCGACCGAGGCCTCGATATCGACAAGTTCGCCGGTCGCCTGTCGTTCTTCTTCGCCATCGGCATGAACTTCTTCATGGAGGTGGCCAAGCTGCGGGCCGCCCGCCTGCTGTGGCACCGGGTCATCGCCCAGTTCGAGCCGAAGGACCCCCGGTCGGCGATGTTGCGCACCCACTGCCAGACGTCCGGGGTGTCGCTCACCGAGCAGGACCCCTACAACAACGTGGTGCGCACGGCCTACGAGGCGATGGCGGCCGTGCTCGGCGGCACGCAGAGCCTGCACACCAACAGCTTCGACGAGGCGCTGGGCCTGCCCACCGACTCGTCGGCCCGCATCGCCCGCAACACCCAGCTCATCCTGGCCGAGGAGACGGGCGTGCCCAACGTGGTCGACCCGCTGGCAGGGTCGTACTACGTCGAGTCGCTCACGGCGTCCCTGGCCGCCAAGGCCTGGGAGCTGATCGAGGAGGTCGAGTCGCTGGGGGGCATGACCAAGGCCGTCGCCTCGGGGATGCCCAAGCTGCGCATCGAGGAGTCGGCGGCTCGACGCCAGGCACGGGTCGACCGGGGCGAGGAGGTGATCGTCGGCGTCAACAAGTACCAGCCGACGGACCCCGAGCACGTCGAGATCCTCTCCATCGACAACACCAAGGTGCGCGAGCAGCAGATCGCCCGCCTGGAGCGGGTGCGGGCGACCCGGGACGAGGCGGCGTGCCGGGCGGCGCTGGCGGCCCTGACCGAGGGTGCCCGGGGCGACGCCAACCTGCTGGAGCTCTCCGTGGCGGCGGCTCGGGCCCGGGCGACGGTCGGTGAGATCAGCCTGGCGCTGGAGGAGGTGTTCGGCCGTCACAAGGCCGAGATCCGCTCCATCCACGGCGTCTACGGCTCGGCCTACGAGGGCGACGAGTCGTTCGCGAAGATCCAGCGTGAGGTGGAGGAGTTCGCCGAGGCCGAGGGGCGCCGGCCCCGCATCCTGGTGGTGAAGCTCGGCCAGGACGGCCACGACCGCGGGGCCAAGGTGATCGCCACGGCGTTCGCCGACCTCGGCTTCGACGTCGACGTCGGCCCCCTGTTCCAGACGCCGGCCGAGGCCGCGCGGGATGCGCTCGACAACGACGTCCACGTGGTGGGCGTGTCGAGCCAGGCCGCCGGGCACAAGACGCTGGTGCCCCAGCTGGTGGACGAGCTGCGGGCCATCGGTGGCGGCGACGTGGTGGTGGTGTGCGGCGGGGTGATCCCCCCGCAGGACTACGACGAGCTGCGCGCCGCCGGGGTCGCCGCCATCTTCGGCCCCGGCACGAACATCCCGGCGGCGGCGAGCGAGGTGCTCTCCCTGCTGAGCGCCAAGCGCTCCGCCGCCTAGCTCGGGTCGGGGCTCGGGCTCACGCCGTACGCGAGGCGGACGACGCCCGAGTCGAACGTCTCCGCCGCCAGGAGCTGCAGGCGGAGCGGGCCGATGTCGTCGAGGATCCGGGGACCGGTGGGCCAGACGGCCGGGCTGACCCAGAACCACAGCTCGTCGACCAGGCCGAGGTCGAGCAGGCCGCGGGCCAGCTCGCCGCACCCGGTGACGACCAGGTCGCCGGCATGGCTCTCCTTCAGGGAGGACATGCCGGCCGCGAGGTCGCCTTCGAGGAGCGTGGCGTTCCACTCCAGCGGTGCGGTCAACTTCCGGGACGCGACGTACTTCGGCATGCCGTTCATCCGGGCGGCGAAAGCCTCCAGGCCGGGGACGTCGGCCAGCTGCGGCCAGACGGCGGCCAGCCCTTCGTAGGTCTTGCGACCCATCACCATCGCGTCGGCCGCCTCCCACATGTCGAGGGAGGCAGCCTGGCTGTCCGGGTCGAGGACGAGCCACCCGTCGGGCTCCCGCTCGGGCGCCTCGAAGGCACCGTTGACGGACACGGCGTTGCTCACGATCAGGCGACCCATGGGCGCGATCCTGCCACGCCGGCCAGGGGTCGAGTTCCAAGGGGGTTGGCGAGTCGTTTGTGGTCGTTTTGTTGTTCTCGAGTCGCTTGTGGTCGGTCTCCGACGACGGACGACTCGACTGTGGATCGGCGACCACGGATGACTCGGGACGGCCCGAGCGGCCTCGACTGTCACACCCCTTGCCTAGTGTTGGCTCCGTGACCGAAGCCGTTCCCGAAGCCCTCGCCGACGCCCTCCTCGCGGGCGATCGTCGGGCGTTGGCGCGGTCGATCACGCTGGTCGAGTCCACCCGGCCCGACCACCGGGAGGAGGCCACGGCGCTGCTCGACACCGTCCTGCCCGCCACCGGCACGGCGGTGCGGGTCGGCATCACCGGCACGCCGGGCGCGGGGAAGTCGACGTTCGTCGAGGAGCTGGGCACGCGGCTCACCGGCGAGGGACACCGGGTGGCGGTGCTGGCGGTCGATCCGTCGAGTCGACGCAGCGGCGGCTCGATCCTCGGCGACAAGACCCGCATGGAGCGGCTGGCGCGCGACCCGCAGGCGTTCATCCGGCCGTCGCCCTCCGGTGGAGCGCTCGGCGGTGTGGCCCGGCGCACCCGGGAGGCCGGCCTGCTGTGCGAGGCGGCGGGGTTCGACGTGGTGGTGGTCGAGACGGTGGGCGTGGGCCAGTCCGAGATCGCCGTGGCCGACATGGTCGACTGCTTCGTGCTCCTGGCGGCTCCCGGTGGCGGCGACGAGCTGCAGGGCATCAAGCGGGGGATCATGGAGCTGGCCGACGTGGTGGTGGTCAACAAGGCCGACGGCGACCTGCTGCCGGCGGCCAACCGGGCGGTCGCCGACTACCGCCATGCGGTGCACCTGCTGCGACCGAAGCACGAGGGCTGGGAGGTGCCGGTGCTGCCCGCCTCGGCCCTGCAGGGCAGCGGCATCGCCGAAACGTGGGCGGCGATCGAGGCGTGCACCGCCCACCTGCGCACCACCGGGGCGTTGGAGCAGCTGCGCTCGTCCCAAGCGGTCGCCTGGATGTGGGACGAGATCCGCGAGACCCTCCTCGACCGCTTCCGCCACGACCCGTCGGTCGCTGCCCGCTGGCCCCAGGTCGAGTCCGCCGTCCGCTCCGGCCACCTCTCCCCCGCCAGCGCCGCCCGCGCCCTGCTCGACCGGGAGGGAGACGAGTAGGTGGCCTATCCCGTGGCGGTGCGGAAGGCGGCCCGGGTCGGGCGGCGGATGTGGGCGGTGGCGCACCCGCCGCATCCCAACCCGGCGGTGCCGCCGTGGTCCCCGACACCCGACCTGCGCCGGCTGAGTGGCGCCTACTGCAACGTGTGTCGCTGGCGGGGCAGGGAGTTCGAGCGGCCCGGCCACGTCGAGCTCACCCACTGCCCCCGCTGCGGCAGCAACGGCCGCGACCGCTTCCTGCACTGGTGCCTGGCCGAGCGGGTCGGCCTGCACCGCGGCCTGCGGGTGGTCGAGTGCAGCCCCCGGCTCGGTCCGGCCTACCGCAACGCCATGGCGGCGTGGTTCTCGTACCAGACCAGCGACTACGACATGCGCTCCCACGCCGGCAACCTGCGGATCGACCTCCAGGCGATCGACCTGCCCGACGCCTCCCTCGACGTGGTCCTGTGCGCCCACGTCCTCGAGCACGTGCGCGACACTGGTCGAGCCCTGGCCGAGCTGCACCGGGTGCTGGCGCCCGGCGGCCACCTGCTGCTGCAGGTGCCGGTGCTGCAGGCCCGCACCGCCCCACCCGTCGGCCCCGAGTTCCACGAGGACGACACGCCGGTCTTCTGGCGCTTCGGGTTCGACCTCACCGCCCCGCTCCGCGCCGCCGGCTTCCACGTCGACCTGCTCTGCACGGCGGCCTTCGACAGCGCCGTCTACGCCGACGACAACCCGTGGCCCACGTGGGCGGCGCCGTTCGACGTGCCCGACATCCTCGCCGGCGTCATCCCGGAGGACCTGACGGTGATCGCCGACGGCCACCAGGCCACCCGCCTCGGCATCGAGCCCGCGTACCAGTACCTCGCCTGGGACTGCACCCGGCCCTGAACCCGCTCCGGCTCTTGCGACCTACGAAGGGAGGACCTGCGATCGGACGCTCGCCACGAACGCATCCCAACCGAAATCGCGAGCCCGTGCCTCGGCGGCCGTCGACATCGTGGCCCGCAGCTCGGCGTCGCCGACCAGGCGCTCGGTGTGGGTGACGAGCTCCTCCACGGTGCCGAAGCGGAACCCGGACACGCCCTGCTCCACGATCTCGGCCTGACCGGCGGCGTCGATCACGACGGGCACGGCCCCCGCCGACATCGCCTCGACCGTGGTGATGCCGAAGTGCTCCTGGCGCTCGGGGTGCCGCTCGACGTCTTCGCCCAGCCCGGCGGCGTGCCAGAAGACCGCCGCCTCGCCGTAGAGGGTGCGCAGCTCGGCGCCGGTGGCGTCGGGGTGGAGCACCACCGGTAGCCCGGTGGCGGCGTCGCGGACCTGGTCGAGGTAGGCCTGGTGCTCGGGAGCGCAGCCGCCGACGAGGTGGAGCTCCCAGCCGTCGGCCTGGCCCCGTTCGACCAGCTGCCGGAACGCCCCCACCAGCTCCAGCTGCTTCTTGTTGTGGCCGGTGCCGGGAACGAAGAACCGGCCGACGCCCAGGATGATCGGCTTCTTCTCGTCGGCTCGGGCGAACGACGGCACCGGCGGGTAGAGGACGCCGCTGTCGCGTTGCCACATCCGGGCCACCCAGCCCTGGGTGTACCGCGAGTTCGACAGCACGCGGTCGTAGCTGTCGAGGGCGTCGAACCGCTCGCCCTGCTCGGTCGCCAGCAACGGCACCGCCGCGGCGATCCTGGCCCGCCACCCCTGGCCGCCGTACCACCCGGCCACCGGCACGCCCAACACCCGGGTGTCGGCCCCGAGCCCCAACACGTGCGGCACCCACCCCGCACTCGACAACGTCACCGTCACGGGTTCCGTGGCCGGCCGCGGTGGGGTGGGCCCCCGGGCCGCGGGGATGTCGACCGAGAACGTGAGGGGGATCGTGCGGTGGCGGTCGAGGCGGCCCGACGGTGGGGTGATCGTGACGCGGCCGAGGACCTGGCCGTCGTGTTCGACGGTCACCTCGGTGGGGGCCAGGGCCGGCGGGACGTAGCGGCCCAGGAGCAGGGTGACCTGGTGGCGGCCGGGCTTCGCCGCCCGCACCCTCAGCTCGGCCTCGCCGGACGTCCAGTGCAGCGTGTGCAGCCGGGCCGACTCGGGCGAGTAGAACCCGTCGCCCAGCGACACCTCGACACCACCGGACAGGCCCAACGTCCGGGCGACCCGACCCACCCGCCCCACGGCCCGGTGCCGCGCCGACGGCCGGAACCCCGGGAAGTGCACCACGTACACACCCCGGCGGGCCCGGTTGGTGTCACGGCTGAGGAACGAGGCGTTGACGAAGAGGTCGAACCCCGCCGTCGCCGCCGACACCGCCCCGGCCCGGTCGGCCTCCACCTGGTGCACGTCGACGCCGGACAGGTCGAGCTGGAGCCGCTCCCCCAGCCGGTCCAGGTCCAGCGGCTCGTGGGCCAGCAACGTCACGTCGTGGTCGGCCGCCAGCGCCGCGGCGATCCCCGCCGCGAACTTCTCGCCCCCACCGGCCGTCGGCCAGTAGCGGTCGTAGACCGCGACCTTCATCGCGCCGGCGTCGGGGTGAGGCGGCCGAGCAGCACCTCGTCGGACACCGTGGCGGCTCGACGGATCCGGCGCCGCGCCACGAGCGCGCCGGGGAGCAGCCGCAGGAAACCGAGGAACGACTTGGCCCGGCGCAGCACCTGCGTCGGGTTGGGCCGCCGCGCCCGCAGCACCGGGCGGACCAGGTCGCGCCGGGCGTACGACGCGGTGACCAGCAGGTAGCGCCACACCGCCCGCGACGCCATCGAGCGGGGCGCGTTCTTCACCAGCATGAACAGCCGGTTCCGCTCGACGTAGTGCTGGAAGATCGGCGACCCCTCGCCCGTCGACGCGGCATGGATGTGGCGGGTCACGGCCCCCGGCACGTAGCGGTAGCGCCACCCCCGGCTCTGCCCCCGCCACGACAGGTCGGTGTCCTCGTAGTAGAGGAAGAACCGCTCGTCGAACAGCCCCACGTCGGCCAGGTACTCCGGCCGGAACAGGACGCTGCCGCCGCACCAGGCGAACACGTCGGCCGGCTCGTCGTACTGCCCCCGGTCGACCTCCAGGTAGCCCCGGTCGGCGCCCGACCCGTCGTCGAACACCACCGACCCGACGTTGTTGACCACGTCGATCGGCGTGCCGTCCAGAGGCACCTCGAACCACGCCGGCTCGACGCCGACCTCCACCGCCAGCTCTCGAGCCCCGCAGCGCAGCGTCACGGTCTTCGCCGACTCCGCCGCCAACCGCACCTCGCCGACGCCGCCGACGGGGATCCGCACCAGGGCCCGACCCCGGGTCCACTGGAAGGTCCCGTCGCGCCCGTGCTCCAGGCCCCAGCCGCCCTCGGCGAGCTGGGCGTCGCGCCAGCGGTCGATCCCGTCGACCCGTACGCCGCTCACCATCACGCCCAGCTCCCGGGCATCGGCCACGCCCGGCACGAAGGTCGGCGACTCCACCGACACCTCCACGAACCGGTCGGCGAACAGCATCTTGGCCGACACCGCGCCCAGCTCCGCATCGGCTGCCAGGGCCGCGACCATGTGGTGCAGCCAGTCCGGCTCGACGAAGGCGTCGGAGTTGACCAGCCCCACGTAGTCGACGCCGGCGAGGTCGCGCATGGCCAGGTTGTTGGCCGGGAACCCCGTGTTGGCGGTGTTGCGCAGGACCCGCACGGTCGACGGAGGGAAGCGCTCCGACACGACGGCGGTGCTGCCGTCGGTCGACAGGTTGTCGACCACCACCAGGTCCAGGCGGTCGGCGGGCCAGTCGAGCTTGGTCAGCGCCTCGATGCAACGGACGACGAAGTCGCCGCCGTTGTAGTTGAGCACCACCAACCGCACCCGGGGCGGCCCGGGCGGCGGCTCAGGGCTCGACATCGAGCTCGGTATCGCCCCCGCCCTCACGTCCGGCGATGTAGTGCGACGGCGGGACGCCCAGCTGCAGCTCGATGCGCCGCACGCGCTCGAGCGTGCGCTGCGTCACCGTGCGGCTCGCCGAGATGGCGTCGGCGATGACCCCCAGGGCGAACACCTGGAGGGCGGCCATGAACAGCACGCCTCCCAGCACCAGCGACTGGAGGTGGCCGGCACGGTCGCCGTAGCGCAGCCAGTCGTACAGGAACGGCACCCAGGCCGCCACGGCGAACAACGCCAGCGCCGCGGCCAGCGTGGAGAACACCCGCAGCGGCTCGTAGCCGGTGTAGATGCGGAAGATCGCCCCCACGTTGCGGCGGATGTACGTCCACATCGACCCGAAGAGCCGCGACTCGCGCGTCTTCTCGTTGGTGCCGACGGTGACGTGGCTCACGGCCACCAGGCTCTTGCCCGCCTGGATCAGCGACTCGAGCGTGTAGGTGAACTTGTTGACGACGGTGAGGCCCAGCGCGGCCTCACGGTTGTAGGCCCGGAAGCCCGAGGTGGCGTCGGGCACGTTGGTGTCGGACGCCTGCCGCAGGACCCACGAACCCAAGCGCTGCAGCCGCTTCTTCGCGAACGAGAAGTGCTCGATGCCCATCACGTTGCGGTCGCCCACCACCATGTCGGCGTCGCCGGTGAGGATGGGCTTGACGAGCGCGGGGATGTCGGCCGCGGAGTACTGGTTGTCGGCGTCGGTGTTGACGATCACGTCGGCGCCGAGCTTCAGGCAGGCGTCGAGGCCCGCCTGGAAGGCGGAGGCGAGGCCCCGGTTGTTGGTGAGCCGCACGATGTGGTCGACCCCGCACTCCAGCGCCACCTCGACGGTGCGGTCGGTGGAGCCGTCGTCGATGACCAGCCACTCGACCTCGTCGAAACCGTCGACCTTCCGGGGCAAGTCACCGAGAGTCGCAGGTAGCTGCTGCTCTTCGTTGAGACAGGGGATCTGGATGATCAGTTTCATGGACGTCGACCACGGTAGTCGTTGGCTCCCAGCCTGGTTTTCTCGGCCGGGCGCCGCGGGTCAGGCCGGCTTCCGCAGCAAGGCCGTCGCCTCGCGGTAAGGGAGGCTGGGTGCCCAACCGCGCTTGACGTCGACCTCGATGCCCGACCCGGCGATCGCCGCGGCGTAGCGGCTGCGGCCGGCGTTGTCGAAGACCACCATGCCGTCGTCGGCCAGGTGCGGGAGAGCCGCCTGCAGGCAGGCGGACCGGGCCCGGCCGTCGACCACGATCAGGTCGAACAGGCCGCCGACGTCGTCGATGGTCCGGACGTAGTCGGCGAAGTCGAGCTGCTCGTGACCCTTGCGCTCGGACACCGCGGTGGAGTCGTCCGTGCGCTCGCCGGCCTCGACCCCCCGCAGGTCGACGTTGTCGTGGCGCTTCAGCCGCGGTTCGAGGATCTGCACGAAGGAGAGGTCGTGCTCGACCGAGTGCACCTCGGTCGCCCGTTCGGCCAGCCACAGGGTGCTGGCACCGGCACCGAACTCGAAGACCCGCACGTCGCCGCGGCGCCCGCTCAGGAAGTCGTCGACCTCGGCGATCGCCCCGTAGGTCCACCACGGCAGGCCGACGGCGATCATGCGGTCGACGTCGTAGATGGCGAACAGCGAGTAGACGTGCCGGCCGAAGGGGCTGCGTCGCCGGGACAGCCAGCCCAGCACGCCGAGTCGGTCGAGGGCGGCGGCGCCGAGACGGCTGACCCGCACGTAGGCGCGGCGGATCATCGGGTCAGCTCCGTGTCGTCGATGACCGGATCGACCAGCGAGCGGTCGGCCGTGCGGCTCTGCACCAGCTCGGAGAGCACGCCCAGCGACACGAGCTGCACCGCCACCACCTCGAGCAGGATGCCGAAGAAGAGCAGTGGCCGGGTGCCGATCGGCTGGTCGGTGAAAGCCCAGACCCCGCTGAGGTAGGCGAGGACCAGGAAGCCCACGACCCCGAAGATGATGCCCGCGCCGCCGAAGAGGTGGCCCGGGCGGCGCCCGTAGCGGGTCAGCATGAACACGGTGAGCAGGTCGAGGAAGCCGCGCACGTAGCGCTCGATGCCGTACTTCGACTTGCCGTGCGTCCGGGGACGGTGGTTCACAGGGATCTCGCCGATGCGGTAGCCGAGGCTGAACGCCGTGACCGGCACGTAGCGGTGCAGCTCGCCGTACAGCGGCACCTGCTCGTAGACCTGGCGGCTGGCCGCCTTGAAGCCGCAGTTGTGGTCGTGCAGGCGCACCCCGGTGACGATGCCGGTGATCGAGTTGAAGACCTTCGACGGCAGGCGCTTGCCCAGCGGGTCCTTGCGGTCGTGCTTCCAGCCGGAGACCAGGTCGTAGCCGGTGTCGAGCTCCTCGAGGAACCGGGGCAGCTCGGCGGCGTCGTCCTGGAGGTCGGCGTCCATGGTCACTATGACCTTGCCCGTCGACGTCTCGACGCCCACCTTCAGCGCCGCGGCCTTGCCGAGGTTGCGGCGCAGCCTCACGCCCCGGACCGCCGGGTGGCCGGCGGCGAGCTCGGAGATCGTCTTCCAGCTCTCGTCGGTGCTGCCGTCGTCGATGAAGACGACCTCGAAGGCCAGGTCAGGCAGCTCGGTGAACGCCGTCTCGATCTCTTCGACGACCGTCACCAGGGTGACGGCCTCGTTGAGCACCGGGACGAGGATGCTCACGTCGAGCTGGGGCCCGTCCCACGACTCGGTTTGACTCTCGCTCACGCTGGGTGCCCACCCGCTCGGTCGGGCGATCACATCGGCTCCTGCCGCAATCGCAGAACCCGGCGACTATAGCTCCGCTCGTCGAGGGCTTGAAGACCCACCGGTGGCGCCCGTTCCGGCAGGCGCCGTCGTCAACGGTAAACTCGCCGCCCGTGCCCGAACCCACCCCCACGGCCGAACACGACGCCACCGGTGTCACGGTCGGCGCGGCCGCAGACAAGCAATCGCCGACACCTGCGGCGGTCGATGGCAAGACGTTCGGCGAGTACTACTACGCCCACGACTGCGGCATCCCGTACGAGCGGTCCGAGCACTGGCTCAACTTCTTCGGGGGCATCGCCGGCCACATCGTGGACGACCTCAAGCCGGCCACCGTGCTCGACGCGGGCTGCGCGATCGGCCTGCTGGTCGAGCAGTTGCGCAACCGGGGCGTCGACGCCGCCGGTGTCGACATCTCCGAGTACGCCATCTCGCAGATGCCCGAGGAGGTGCGCGAGCACTGCTGGGTGGCCTCGCTGACCGAGCCGATCGGCCGCCGCTTCGACCTGGTCACGTGCGTCGAGGTGATCGAGCACCTGCCCGCGGCCGATGCCCGCGCCGCGATCGCCAACCTGTGCTCGGCCGCCGACCGGGTGCTGTTCTCGTCGTCGCCGTTCGACTACGGCGAGCCGACGCACTTCAACGTGCAACCGCCCGAGTACTGGTCGTCGATCATGGCGGCCAACGGGTTCGTGCGCGAGTTCGACTACGACGCCTCGTACCTCACGCCCTGGGCCGCGCTGTACGTACGGCATCCCGGCACCACCGCCGACTACGTCCGCGACTACGACCGTGCCTGGTGGCGCCTCCACGAAGAGGTCACCGAGGTACGGACCAAGGTCCTCGACCTCCAGGAGAAACTGGGCTTGCTCGATACCGAGGATTCCGAGGTCGCCGCGCTTCGCAGGCAGCAGGCCGAGCTCAAGGAAGAGGTCCTGCGCCTGCGCGACGAGGTGATCGGCAAGGACGCCGAGCTCGGTGGCGCACGGGGCCGCATCGCCGAGATGGACGCCCACATCCAGCAGTACGAGAGCATGCGGCAGCGCCTCGAGGCCATCCTGGGCTCGAGGTCGTGGCGCATGGTCTGGGCCGCGGGCGCGCCGGTGCGCAAGATCCGACGGCCGGGTCAGTAGCTGGTGCCCCGCTTCTCCATCGTCACACCCGTCTACGACCCGCCACCCGCCGTCCTCGAGGCGATGCTCGCGTCGGTGCAGGCCCAGACCTTCGGCGACTGGGAGCACTGCCTGGTCGACGACGCATCGCCGTCGCCACACGTGCAGGAGATCCTGCAGAAGGCCGCCAAGAAGGACCCCCGGGTGCGGATCGGGCGCCGCGCCGCCAACGGCGGCATCGTGGCCGCCTCGAACGACGCCCTGGCCATGGCGAGCGGCGAGTTCGTGGCGCTGCTCGACCACGACGACGAGCTGCACCCCGACGCCCTGCTCCTGGTGCACGAGAAGCTCGAGGCCACGCCCGAGGCCGACTACGCCTACACCGACGAGGACAAGATCGACGAGCAGGGCCGGCACTCGGCCGCGTTCTTCAAGCCCGCCTGGTCCCCCGACCGGTTCCGCACGCAGATGTACACGTGCCACATGAGCGTGCTGCGGCGCAGCCTCGTCGAGGAGGTCGGCGGCTTCCACGACGGCTTCGAGGGCTCACAGGACTGGGACCTGGTGCTGCGGGTCACCGAGCAGGCCCGTGACGTCGTGCACGTGCCCAAGGTGCTCTACCACTGGCGCACGCTGCCCACGTCGACCGCCAGCGCCAACGCCCAGGAAGCCAAGCCCTACGCCTTCGAGGCGGGCACGCGGGCGCTGCAGGCCCACTGCGACCGGATCGGCTTCGAGGCCACCGTCGTCGCCGACCCGACACTGGGCGGCGTGTACCACCTGCAGCCGGCCCTGCGAGAGCAGCCCCTGGTCAGCATCGTCATCCCCACCGCGGGCACGCCCCGCGAGGTCAGGGCCGAAGGCGTCACCCTGATCACGCACTGCGTGCGCAGCGTCGTCCGGACGTCCACCTACTCGAACTACGAGCTGATCGTCGTCGTCGACGACAGCGTGCAGCCCGACGTGCGCGACGAGCTGGTCGAGATCGCCGGTGACCGGTTGCGCATCGTGCCGTTCTCGCGCCCGTTCCACTACTCGCAGAAGATCAACGTCGGCGCCATCGCCAGCCAGGGCGAGCACCTCCTCATGCTCAACGACGACATGGAGGTCATCTCGCCCGACTGGATCGAGCGGATGGTGATGTACTCGCGCCAGCCCGGTGTCGGCGCAGTCGGTGCGAAGCTCTTCTTCGGCGACGGGCGCATCCAGCACACCGGCGTGGTGTTCCTGCCGTCGGGCCCCGGGCACGTGTACCGCGGGTTCGCCCGCGACCACACCGGCTACTACGCCAACGCCCTGGTCGCGGCCAACTACACCGCGGTCACCGGCGCCTGCGTGATGTCGCGCCGGGCGGTGTTCGAGCAGGTCGGCGGCCTGTCGCAGCGGTTCCCCGTCAACTTCAACGACATGGACTACTGCCTCAAGCTGCGGGCGCAGGGCTACCGCGTGGTGCTCGACCCCGACGCGCAGCTCTACCACTTCGAGTCGTCCAGCCGTTCGCCCAAGGTCGTCGACTGGGAGCACCACCTGCTCGACGACCGCTGGCTGCACACCTTCGACCCCGACCCGTACTACAACCCCAACTTCGGGCCGCACACGGTCGACTTCATCCCGCCCGTCTACCTGTCCGACGGCAGCATCACCTAGACGACTCGGCGGGCTTCGGATGCGGACAGCGGCAGTGGACACACCGGACGAGGCGCGCAGTCCCGGCACGTCGACCCCCTCCGACGGCGACGGCGACGCCGCCGCCGACACCGGCGAGCGGGTGCCGCGGTCCCGCGCGGTCGTCGTGCTCGACGCCGTCGGCCGGCATCGCCCCTTCGTCGCCGCGCTCGCCGCCGGCGCGCTGGTGCGGGCGATCGCCGTGCTCGGGTTCCGCCCGGCGATGTGGTTCAACGACGCCTTCGAGTACGTGGGCGTCGCCCGCCGCTTCGACCCGTACCCCATCCGGCCGAACGGCTACAGCGCCATGTTGCGGATCATGGAGCCGTTCCACAGCTTCGCCCTGGTCACGGTGGCGCAGCACCTCATGGGCCTGGGCATCGCGGTGATGCTCTACGCGCTGCTGCGCCACTGGGGGCTGCCCGGCTGGCTCGCAGCCCTCGGCGCGCTGCCACAGCTGCTCGACGCCAACCAGGTGCAACTCGAGCACGTCGTCCTGTCCGACACCCTGTTCACGATCCTGCTGGTCGGCGGCATCGTGTTGCTGGCCTGGCGGCCCGACCCGTCGTGGCCGATCACGGCGGCGGCAGGGCTGCTGCTGGCGGGCGCCACCCTGACCCGGGTGGTCGGCCTGCCCGTCCTGGCGTTCGGGCTGCTCCTGCTGCTCGTGTGGCGGGTCGGCTGGCGACCCGTGGTCGCCTTCGGCGCCGCCGCGGCACTGCCCCTGCTCGGCTACGCGGCCTGGTTCCAATCGGTGCACGGCCAGTTCGCGCTGTCGACCAGCGACGGCATCTTCCTCTACAGCCGCGTCGCGATCTTCGCCGACTGCGACAAGATCGACCCGCCCGAGGACCTCGCCGTCATGTGCGAGGACAGCGACCCGTCGGCGCGCGGCGACGTCTCGTCGAACTACCTGTGGCACCGGTCGCCGTTGAACGACATCCCGGGGACGCAGCAGGAGCCGATGCTGCCGGTGGAGCGCTTCTCCGCCGACCGCAACGGCCCGGCCGGCGAGTTCGCACGTGCCACGATCCTGGCGCAGCCGATCGACTACCTGCGGGTCGGCTGGAACGACCTGGTGCGCACGTTCCAGTGGGGCCGTGAGCCCTTCCCGAACGTCACCGCCTACTCACAGTTCCCGTTCGGCGAGAACCTGTTCCCGATCCCCGACCGGGTCTTCGTCCCCGACCTCACCGCCCGGCAGGACACCACCGAGTACGAGCACGGGGCCGCCGACACCCGCCGCATCGAGCCGTTCGCCGAGTGGATGACGCAGTACCAGCGCGTCTTCGCGGTGCGCGGGCCCTTCCTGCTGATGCTGCTGGTGGCCGGTGGTGTCGGCCTCGTGCTGGCGCTGCGACGCAAGCCCGAGCTCGTCTGGCCGGTGGCGCTGTTCTGGGGCGTGACGATGGCGCTGGTCGTGATCCCGCCGTTCACCGCCCAGTACGACCTGCGCTACGTGATCCCGGCCGTGCCCACCGGAGGTGTCGCCGCCGCCTTCGCCGTGGCGCTCGTGCTCCGCAACCAGGTGTCGACGTCGCCCGAGAGCGCGACCAGCGCCGACGATCAGGTCGACGGCACCGAGACCTGAGGCAGGGTGGGGCCGGTGCCATCCGCACCGTTGGCGCCGGTCGCGCCACCCGAGTCGGCCGAGTCGGCCGAGTCCGCCGAGAGGTCCAGCACCCCAGGGCCCGCGGCGGCGAGCTGCACCTCGGCCGGCTTCCACACGGCGACGAGCTGCAGGGCGATGCCGGCCGCGGCGCCGGTGCCGAGCAGGCCGAGCGCGAGCCACGGGTTCGGGATGCCCGCGTGCTCCAAGGCGTCGCGGACCTGCCGGAGGGGGTTCGCCGGGGGAGCACCCAGGCGCCGGCTGACGAAGCGCCCCGTCGTCGTGACGATCAGGACGACCTGGAACGCCACGATCGCCGTCCCCACCAGGCCGGCGAGCCGGCGGGGGAAGCCCAGCAACGCCAGCGCGATCAGCAACGCCAGCACCGGGATCGCGGCGAACATGTAGCGCGGGTGCGGCGCACCGGTCTGGGAGACGAACCCGGCGAGCTGGACCCAGAGCAGCAACGGCAGACCCAGGAGCATCGTCACGACCGTCAACCGCACGGTGATCGGTAGGTCGTCGAGCGGGCGGGCGGGTGTACGGCCTTCTCGGCGGCTCACGATCCACGACCGCAGGCCGCCGGCCGCGCGCAGCAGCGCGCCCAGCGCGACGGCCGCCACGACGACCGCCAGCAGCTTGCGGTCGTACCACCCGAAGTAGGGCGTGCCGCGCCAGCCCCCGCCGCCCTCCATCCGCGTCAGCAGGTCGGGCAGGCTGAGGCGATCGGTGAGGTACCCGACCAGGGTGTACCTGTCGGCGCGCTGCAGGAACTCGATGTTGTCGTTGATCCCCGCGTAGTCGCCGTAGAGGCGCTTGTTGCGCTGGTAGTACCAACCGGCTGCCACCAGGGCGCTGACCAGCGGGGCCGCACCGAACAGCACCCCTGCGCCCAGGCGACGCCGCCAGCTGCCGGCGTTGTGGAACAGGAAGGCGGCACCGAGACCGGCAGCGGCCAGCAGCACCACGCCGAGGCCCGAGAACCGCGTCGCCATCGTGACGGCCGCGCCCAGGCAGACCAGCAGCACGTGCGACCGGCGCGGGCCGCTGACCAGCGCGGCCAGGGCGGCGGAGTAGGCGACCACGCCCGCGAACACCGCCAGCAGGTCGTTGTGCACCGCGGTCGACGTGAACACGAGCGTCGGCACGGTCGCGGTCAACCCCGCGGTCAGCACCATCGCCTCGGCTCGGCGCCTGCGCACCAACACCCCCGCCATCGCCGCGGCACCGACCACCGTGCCCCCGGCGAGCGCGAGCGAGAACCCCTTCGCCAGGCGGATCCCGGCGTACGCGTGGTCGCTGTCGCGTCCCCACGCCAGCACCGGCCCGACGAGCACGTAGTAGAGCGGCGGATGGTTCGCCACGAACATCCGGGTCGGCTTCTGGCCCGGCAGTTCGACCTCGACCATCTCGTCCGTCGTCGGCAGGTCCCCGTCGACCACTTCGAGCGCGTAGCCGGCGTGACCGCTCTCGTCCGCGGGCATGAACGGCGGTGTCGCGAGCAACGCGACCAGCCCGCCGCACAGCAACGTCAAGAGGGCGCCCGCCACGCCCAGACGGACGCGACGCGACGCGAACGACGCGCCGACACGCCGGTCGTGACCAGGCGCGAAGGCGCCAGAGGAGTCAGCAGAGGATCCCGCCGTGCGACCCATGGCGGGCCACACTAGCCACCGGCGGTGACCACGTGGTTCAGAGCCTGCCTGATCCGCGCTGCACGCCATGACCACTCTCCGTCTATGGTCGCCCCGCTCACGCCGTTGGGGCGTGGCGGGGGAGGGTGAGATGAAGACAGGCAGGTTCGTGGCCGCCGCAACGGCGGCCGCGATCGCAGCGAGCACGGCGGCACTCAGCGTGCCGACGCCGGCGGGCGCGCAGGAGGGTCCCGGAACGGCTCTCCTGAGCGGCAACTTCGTGGGCGATTCCCGTGACGAGATATTCGAGTACACAGCCGGTCCTGCGACCGACTACCTGGTCTCGTTGACCAACAACGGCAACAGCGGCGGCGAGATCACATCGACAGAGCTCACGAACCACCAGGTGAACGGTACCTACTCTCCGTTCGTCGGAAACTTCGACGGCGATGCCTTCGACGAGATCCTCTGGTACGCGCCGGGCCCGACGGCGGACTTCGTGTGGAACTTCCCCGCGTGGACGTCACACACGTCGAAGCCCTACACGGTGAACGGCTACTACGAGCCGGTGGTCGGTGACTACACCGGCGACCACGTCGACGACATCCTCTGGTACAAGGCGGGCACCGGGGCGGACTCCCTGTGGGAGTACAACGCCAACGGCGCGTACACGGCCATCCCCCGCACGGTGAACGGCAGCTACACGCCGATCTCCGGGTCGTTCGGCAAGGACAACACCGACGACATCTTCTGGTACAAGGAAGGCACCGGCCCCGACTCCCTCTGGGACTACAAGGTCAACACCTTCAACTACACCAGCATCGCCACGCCGGTGAACGGCTTCTACGAGCCGCTCAAGGTCGACATCTTCAACGACGGCTGGAGGGGCGAGGACATCTACTGGTTCTCCCCGAGCGGTCCGGACTCGATCTTCGACTACCTCCTCGGCACCAAGTTCAACGCCGCGTTCGGCAACATCGACGGGGCACAGACCGCGGTGGCCGGGGACTTCCTCGGCGACGGGCACTCGGACGTCTTCTGGTTCGGCGAAGCCGGCCTGACGATCTGGGACTACGCGCCCGACTTCGCGAACGGTCAGATCGACCTGTGGGAGTACCTGCCCGTGGCACCCGAGGCCTCCGGGCGCTCGGCCGCCGGTCCCGACACGGCAGTGGACGGCATCGGCTCGGCCACGCAGGTCGGCACGGTGGACAGCCACAGCTAGCACCCACGTTCGTCCGGCGAGCTGGACGGATCCGATCCGGCGAGGGGCCAGCGCGCGAGCGCTGGCCCCTCCCGCGTCGTCCGGCGACGCCTGGTCACCGCCTGTAGGGTGGCTGGCTGGCGTCAGTGCCTCCCCACAGGCCGACAGGAAGTTCGGAGTCAGAGTTGCAACTGAGTGAGCCAACCGCGACCACGTTGCCGCGTACCGACTCAGCCGAGGACTCCACCCCCGCCCGGGAGCCGCTCCGCCGGCGAGCGGTCGCCACCGTGCGGCGCGTACCGCTCTTGGTGTGGACCATCACCGCGCTCCACCTCACGATCCTGCTCGGCTACTCGGTCCTGCTACCGACCTACCGCGCCCCCGACGAGCCGCAGCACGCCGACCTCGCGCACGTGATGTCCGAGGAGTGGGACTATCCCGCCTGGGACGAGCGTGACCTGGCCCCCGGCCTCCAGCAGTCGCTCGACGAGGTCTTCTTCCACATCCCACGCTCGTCGGCGCACCTGACGAGCGACGAGGCGCCGCCGAAGGGCGAGCGACCGTCCATCGAGGACCTCGACACACCACCCCGCCCGACGGGCATCAACCAGAACTCGCAGCACCCGCCGCTCTACTACCTGGTGGCCGGCAACACCGAGCGGGCCGTCGAGACCGTGACCGGCGGCGACCTGCCCTTCGACCTCGAGGTGTGGATCTACCGCCTCGTGAGCATCGCGTTGGTGGCACCGCTGCCGCTGGTGATCTGGCGCATCGCCCAACTGCTGAACCTGCCCCGAGCGGTCGGCATCGCCGCAGCACTCGTGCCGCTGACGATCCCGCAGTTCACCCACATCGGTTCGGCCGTCAACAACGACAGCCTCCTTATGCTCGGGTTCTGGCTGTCGACGCCCGTCATCCTGCGCATCGCCAAGGGCGCCCTCAACCCGCGCACGGCGATGCTCGCCGGCGCGCTCACCGGCATGACCGCCCTCACCAAGGGCTTCGCGGTGGTGCTCCCGCTGTGGATCGGCGGCGCGCTGCTCATCGCGCTGCG
Source organism: Acidimicrobiales bacterium (assembly GCA_035316325.1). NCBI lineage: Bacteria > Bacillati > Actinomycetota > Acidimicrobiia > Acidimicrobiales > Acidimicrobiales bacterium. Next base: position 53,407 of record DATHJB010000033.1, on the reverse strand, counting down.
CCGGGGCGGCCGCGACAGCCTCCGACCGGCCGTCAACACGGGTGCGATCTATGCCGTCACCGCCTTCGTGACCGGTGGATGGTGGTGGCTGCGCAACCTCGTGCTCTACGGCAACCTCGCGCCATCCCGCTTCAGCGAGCTGCTCCCTCCTGCCGAGGAGATCAAGGTCGACCTGGACGAGTTCGTCCGGACCTGGGCCTACCGGACGACGCGGCGCTTCTGGGGCGACTTCGGCTGGTTCGACACCGCCATCCCCGCCCCGGTCTTCGGGGTGGCCACCGTCGTGGTGATCGCCGCCATCGCTCTCGCCCTGCTGCGCAGCGACCGGGTCGGCTCGACGTTGTCGGGCGACCGCTTCATCCTCGCGGCACCGCTGCTGATGCTCGTCGCCCTGCAGATGGGCAACGCCTTCCGCGCCTACTCGACCACCGGGCGACTGCCGGGGCTCCAGGGCCGCTACTGGTTCGGCGCCCTCGCCGGTGTCGCCGTCGTCGTGGCCCTCGGTCTGGCCAACCTCATGCGCCGCTCGCTGCAGCGCCTGCCGTTGCTCATGCTCGTCGCCGTCCTCGTGATGCAGGGCTTCGGCGTGACGACCCTGCTCGGCCACTACTGGGGCGCCCCGCACAGCGCGCTGAGCGAACGCGTGCGAGCGGTCGTCGCGTGGTCGCCGCTGCCCGGCGAGATGATCGGCGCGGGCCTGGTGATCGCCGGTCTTGTGGTGCTGGCTGCCGCCGCACAGGCGATCGCGCTGGCGATTCGGGCTACCGACGAACAGCTGGTCGCCGCGGATGACAAGATGGCCGGTCTGAGACCACGATGAGCACGCGCATCACCTTCATCGGCCCTGTGCCCCCCTTCTGCAGTGGCATCGCTCAGCACGGCGGCTTCCTGACCGCGGCCCTGTCCAGGCGAGCCGACGTGACCGTGCTGTCCTGGCAGCACCAGTATCCGAAGCTGCTCTTCCGGCACCGGCAACGCGACGCCACGGCCACGCCGCACCCCACCGCACGCTTCAACCTCCGCTGGTGGGACCCCCTCTCGTGGTGGCGCGCCGGCCGCATCGCCCGGCACAGCGACGTGCTGGCGCTCACCTGGACGACGCCGTTCCACGCCCTGCCGTATCGGGTCATCATGTGGGCCGCGGGCTCCACCCCACGGCGCGTCGCCGTGGTGCACAACGCGGTGCCCCACGAACGGCTGCCGCTGCAACGGCCCTTGACACGCTGGGTGCTGGGGCACTGCGACGGACTGGTCGACCATGCGTCGACGGTGGCCGAAGAGGTGGGACGCCTCGATCTCGACGTCGAGGCGGTGACCACCCCGATGCCACCGCTGATCGAGGTGACCCCCCAGCCGATGCCCGAGGCCGACCCGCTGCGCCTGCTGTTCTTCGGCTTCGTGCGCCCCTACAAAGGTCTCGACGTGGCCCTCGACGCCCTCGTGCTGCTGGGCGAGCACGGCATCCGCCCCCAGCTCAGCGTGGTCGGCGAGTTCTGGGAGGACGTCGAACCCTGGCATCGCCGGATCGACGACCTGGGCCTCGGCGACCAGGTGGAGCTGCACCCCGGCTACGTCCCCGACGCGGAGGTGAGCGATCTCCTGGCGGCGCACCACGCGGTGCTGCTCCCCTACCGCAGCGCCAGCCAGTCGGGCATCGTGCCGGTCGCCATGTCGGCGGGCCGGCCGGTGATCGCCACCGCGGTGGGCGGCATCATCGAGGCCGTGACCGACGGGGTCAACGGCACCCTCGCCGAGCCGGGCGATCCCAAGTCGTTGGCGAGCGCCATCGAGCGTTGCGCCGAGCACCTCCCCGAGCTGGCCGCCCGCACCCGTGACGAGACGCCGACCTGGGACGACGTCGCCTCAGCCGTCTTCAAGGTCGCCGGAGTCGACGGCCCGTGACGCCTACTACCCTCGTCCCTTTTCCCCGGCCGTGGAGCCCGCGATGAACAGTCTTGCAAGCACGGCCGTCGGTTACGTCGGGCACAAGGTGCACATCGTGCGCCGCCGCGAGTCCGCCTGGCTGCTGGACGCTCTGGGCGACGTCCACGGCAAGGCGATCGTCGACATCGCCGGCGGCGACGGCTACTGGGCCGCCGAGCTCGCCAAGCGGGGGGCCTACACGGTCGCCATCGACCTGGCCGAGGCCAAGCTGCACCGTGGACGCACCCTGCCCGAGCCCCCCGGCCTGGTGAAGGGTGACGCCCTGCGGCTGCCGTTCCCCGACCACAGCGTCGACGGCACGCTGTCGATCTGCGCCATCGAGCACTTCCCCGACGGCAAGGCGGCGCTGGCCGAGATGGCTCGCATCACCCGCCCGGGCGGCTCACTCGCCCTCTCGGCCGACGCCCTGTGCGCCGAGCACCGCTGGCCCACGCTCTCGGAGGGGCACCGCGATCGCTACGCCGTCGTCGACACCTACGACGAGGCCAAGCTCACCGACCTCCTCGAAGCCACCGGCTTCGAGGTGCAGAACACCGAGTACCTGTTCCGCGAGGTCTGGGCGCAGGGCGTCTACATGCGGCTGCACCGCTGGAAGTACGCCCCCAACGCGCTGGCGCCGTTGGGACCGGTGGTGGCGCTCAGCGACCGCCGCAGCAAGTCGACGCAGGGCGCGGTGCTCTTGGTGCAGGCTCGACGCAGGTGACCAGCGGCGAGACGGCCGTCGCTGCCCCGAGCACCACGAGCCGGCCGAAGAAGGCCCGGTGGAAAGCCGTGCTGGGGCTGGCGGCTCTGGTCGGGCTGATGATCGCGGCGTTCACCTCGTTCGACGAGGTCAAGGACGACCTCACCAACCCGGTCGTGCTCGCCGAGGCGCTCGGCCTGCACCTCGTCGCGCTGGTCTGTGGCGCCCGTGCCTGGGTCGCGCTGTTCCCTCCCGATGCCGACCGGCGCGCCCTGGCCAGGGGGATCTACCTGTCGCAGCTCACGAAGTACCTGCCGGCAGGCGGTTTCGTGCAGACGGCCAGCCAGGTCGCGCTCTCGGCCGAGCAGGGCGGCCTGGCGGTGGCGGCCCTGCGCCTGCCGGTCTTCTCGGCCTGCTTCGTCGCCGCGAGCACCACGCTGGGATCGTCGTTGGCGCTCGACAGCGACCTGCCCACCTGGGGACGGCTGCTCGCCGGCGCGAGCCTCGCCACTGTGGTCGTGCTCGACCGCCGCGTCCTGCGCTGGCTGCTCGGGGTGGCGCGTCGCTTCGTGCGCCGCCTGCCCGAGGGCGACGCCCTGCCGCCCCAGGAGGCGATCCTGCGCTGCTACGCCTGGGCCCTCGGCAACATGGCCGCCTTCTCGATCGCGTTCGTCGTGCTCCTGCGCGACGTGGCCGATGTGGGCGCGGTCGAAGCCGCCGCCGCCATGTGCCTCGGCTGGGTCGTCGGCTACCTCGCGCTCGTCGTCCCCGGTGGGCTGGGCGTCCGCGAGACGGTTCTGTTGGCGACGATCCCGAGCCTCAGCCTGGGAACGGTGGCCGCGGTGTCCGCCGTCCACCGGCTGGTGGGCCTGGTCGCCGAGGCATCGCTCGCCGGGATCTCGCAGGTGCGCGGGAGACGTCACTCGTCCAACTCGTCGTCGCCAGGGGAGCTACGGTCGCGATGATCACGCGTCGGCGTGCGGACCCGCCGTTGTCTGAAGGCGATGGCATACTGAGGATGCAGCAGGACCACGGCCTATGACGACGACGGCCATCCCCAAGGGGAACACCTACGACAAGTACGCCTCGACCAACCCGGTCGAAGCGCGGCTGATGGGCGGCTTCTTCGACTGTCTCGGCAAGCTGCTCCCGAGCGAAGAGCCCACGACCATCCTCGAGGTGGGCCTCGGCGAGGGTGAGATCAGCGAACGGGTGCGTGAGCGCTTCCCCACCGCACAGCTCGTCGGCATCGACCTTCCGGATGCCCAGCTGGCCGAAGCGTGGCACGAGAAGAAGTTGAACGGCGCCTTCGCCGACATCGTCCGGCTGCCGTTCGCTGACCGGTCGTTCGATCTGGTCATGGCCATCGAGGTGCTCGAGCACGTGCCCCATCCGTCGGCGGCGCTGCGGGAGATCGCCCGGGTCGCGCGCGACGACGTCGTCCTGTCGGTCCCCCGTGAGCCCATCTGGCGCATCGCCAACCTGGCCCGCGGCAAGTACATCCGTGATCTCGGCAACACGCCGGGCCACATCCAGCACTGGTCGCGGCGCGCGTTCACCGCCCTCGTCGAAGAGCACTTCGACACGGTCGCAGTGCGGACGCCCCTGCCGTGGACGTTCGTGCGTGCCCACGCGAGGACCTCCGGCACCTCCGTCTAGGGCAGGCTGCGCTCGAAGAGGGCGAAGGAGCCGTCCGGCGCGGTGAGCCGCAGCGTCGTCCAGGGCTCCGTGCCCGACCGCGGGATCTCCTCGTCGTCGGATGGGGCGATGGCCGGATCTCCGCTCAACATCTCCTGCAGTAGACGTTCGACGGTGCCGCTCGGGTTCGTGCACAACATGAGCGTCCCTCCGCCGCCGTGGGTGACGAGCCTCCCGTCCACGATGCTCCATCTGTAACCGAACTGGTTGCACCCCGTATCGCCCTTGAGCCGCCCGTCGTCACGGAACTCGATCGACGCCGGCTCTTCGATCGCCGCGATTCCAGTGATGCTCGTGAGCTCCCAACGCCCGATGATCTGCTCCGGTTCGTCGGCCACCGTCTCGACCTCCTCGGGCGAATCCCCGTCCGACAGCGGACCGAACGCTGCCGTGAGTCCGACGACGGCGACCAGCACGCCGGCGCCGGCGAGACGGGCACGGCGCCGGCGACGCTGCCGGCGGGTGACACAGCGCCGGATGTCCTCGCTCGTGAAGCCGACCTGCTCCGGCCCCGCAGCCTTGGACAGGACCTCGGTCAACGCCGTCATCGCACCTGCTCCTCGCTCTCGGTGGCCTCCGCCAACCCGCTGGCGCGCAGCCGCGCCAAGGCCTTGTGTGTCGTGGATTTCACGGTCCCCGGCGCGCAGTCGAGCAGTTCTGCGGTCTCGGCGACGTCGTAGCCGAGGAACCAACGAGCGACGACGACGGCGCGCTGACGTGGAGGAAGCTGCCGTACCGCCGCGCGCACGGCCAGGATCGTCGCGTCGTCACGCTCGCCCGAGGCGTCGTGCTCCGCTTGCAGCCGGTCGTGCGCCCGCCGCTCGGCACCGCGTCGACGGAAGCGCGAGTTGGCCAGGTTGACCGCCGTGCGAAAGGTCCAAGCCTCGGGTGAGGCCATGCGACTCACGGCTGGCCAGCGCTCCCAGGCACGGGCGAGGGCTTCCTGCGCCAACTCCTCGGCCAGATGGCGATCGCCGCAGTAGAGGGTCAGCGACCCCACCAGGCGGCCGCTCACACGGTCGCAGAACCCGCTCGGGTCGAGGCTCTCCATCGGTACAGGAACGCTCCAAGCCACCGCACGGTTCATTCGACCCGGGAAAATAGGTGCGTCATCCCCGGCTGGCTTCGGTCAACGGCGACCAGAGGCCCTGCTACCTTCGCCGCGATGAGAATTTCCCGCAGTGGCCTGCTCAACCGCCGACGGAGCGCTGCGCCGACCGAAGCGACGCCGACAGCTGCCGCGCCCGAACCGGCTCGGATCCTCGACGAGTACATCCGTGAGCTGCCGTCGCCGCAGGTGGCCGTGGACGTGTTCAAGGGCGAGTGGTCCTCGGCGTTGCCGGCCAGCCTCGCGGTCGAGGCGGGGCCGGTCGAGCTGTTCGACGACAAGCGCATCACCTGGCTGCTCGAGCAGACCGGCGACCTGAGCGGGCGCCGCGTGCTCGAGCTGGGCCCGCTGGAGGCCGGCCACAGCTACCAGCTCGCCGCCGCCGGCGCCACGGTCACGGCCGTCGAGGCCAACACCCGCGCCTACCTCAAGTGCCTCATCGCCAAGGAGCTGCTGGGCCTGACCGGGTGCACGTTCCTCCTGGGCGACTTCGTGAAGTACCTCGAGGCCAACCAGGGCGCGCACTACGACCTGCTGCTCGCCAGCGGCGTGCTCTACCACTCGACCGATCCGCTCGGGCTGCTCGAGCTGATGGCGGGGGCGGCCGACCAGATCGCCATCTGGACGCACTACTACGACGCCGGCCCCGTCCAGTCGACGCCGAGCATCGCCCAGCACTTCGAGAAGCCGTCGCGCACGGTCACGTTCCAGGACCGCGAGATCACCCTGCACCCGCGCTACTACCTCGAGGCCCTCCAGTGGGGCGGCTTCTGCGGCGGCCCCGAGTCGCACGCCCAGTGGATGGAGCAGGACGACCTGCTCGCCGTGCTCGAACTGCTCGGCTACAGCGAGATCCGCATCGGCGGCGACGACCCCGGCCACGTCAACGGGCCCAGCATCCTGCTCTACGCGAGCCGGGCGTAGCCCCGCTCGCCCCCGGGCCGCTCAGCCGGTGCCGCTGACGATCTGCCAGCGGCCGTCGAACGACATGACGCCGCCGAAGGTCTCGTGCGGCGTGCCGGGCTTCACGTCGAAGTGGAGCGCCCGGTGGCGGTGGTCGAACGTGTGGCTCACCGTCTCGTCCGTGCAGGCGGCCGACACCGTGTAGCTCCCCGGCAACAGCAGCAACCGGTCGACCCGCAGGTCGACATGGCCCTCGCCCTCGATGTGGTCGACGACGGCGCCGGCCTCGCGGGTGTTGGGCCCGGTCACCTGGATGCCCTCCAGCGTGTAGACCCCGAGCCCGAACACGGGGTGCGGCACGGGCTTGGTGGCGTCGAAGTGCAGGCGGAACGTCACCTCGTCGCCGGTGCGCACCTGCTCGGTCGGCTCGCCCTTGGGGCCCAGCAGCTCGACCGCGGTGAAACGGACGTCGCCGCTGCCCCAGCGGGTCCCCCCGCCTCCCTCGGCCACCTCCCTGTCGACATGGACCTCACCGAGGTAGGCGTCGGCCACCTCGCCGGCCGGGCCGTTCGCCCGGATCTTGCCCCGGTCGAGCCACACCGCCGCGTCGCAGAGGTTGCGCACCGTGTTGAGCGAGTGGGTCACGACGACGATGGTCTTGCCCTGCTCGCGCAGCTCGGCGACACGCTCGAGGCAGCGACGCTGGAACTGCTCGTCGCCGACCGCGAGCACCTCGTCGATCAGCAGCACGTCGGGGTCGACGTTGATCGCCACCGAGAAGCCGAGGCGCACGTACATGCCCGACGAGTAGTTCTTCACCGGCATGTCGATGAAGCGCTCCAGCCCGGCGAAGGCGACGATGTCGTCGAAGCGGGCCTCCAGCTCCTTCTTCGACAACCCCAGGATCGACCCGTTGAGGAAGACGTTCTCGCGGCCCGACAGCTCGGGGTGGAACCCGGCGCCCAGCTCGAGCAGCGCCGACATCTTTCCCTCGACCGCGATCGTGCCCCGGTCGGGTCGCAGGATCTTGGCCAGGCACTTGAGCATCGTCGACTTGCCCGAGCCGTTCTCGCCCACGAGGGCGAAGGTCGTGCCCTGCTCGACCTCGAAGCTCACGTCGTCGAGCGCCCAGAACTCCTCGTAGCTCGCCCGGCCGCCACGCATGACGGCGGCCTTCAGGCTCTGGTTGCGCTCGTGGTAGAGCCGGAACCGCTTGGCGACGTCCCGTGCCACGATCGGATGCTCAGCCACTACAGCTCCTCCGCCAGACGGCCTTCCAGGCGACCGAACGCCCAGAACCCCACCGCAAGGGTCAGCAGCGACACGACGGCGATGTACACCAGGTCGGCCGTGGCCGGCCAACGCAGGTCGTAGAACAGGCTCCGGTAGGCGGAGACGAAGCGCACCAGCGGGTTGATGGCGAAGTTCAGGTCGAAGAGCCTCGAGCTGAACGAGCCATCCCGCAGGTTCTGGTCGACGAGGTCCCTCGAGTAGACGATCGGCGCGCTGAAGAACCACACCTGGAGCACCAGGCCCATGAGGTGCTGCAGGTCGCGGAAGTAGACCGCCGCGGCCGACAGCACCAGGGAGATGCCCAGCACGAACAACGTCTGGAACACCACCAGCAGCAGGATGACGGGGATCCAGGGAAGCACGACGTTGCCGACGAAGAGCAGCGCCACCACCAGCAGGCCCAGCTCGATCAGGTACTGGACCAGGGCGGCCGACGTGCTCGCCGCCACGAGGATCTCGCGCGGGAAGTACGTCTTCTTCACCAGGTTGCCGTTGCCCAGCAGCGACATCAGCCCGCCGTTGAGGCCGTTCGAGATGAAGTTGTACGGGATCAGGCCACACATCAGGAAGAACGCGAAGCTCCTGAGCCCGCTCGGATCGCCGGTCTCGGGGACGGCGCCCAGCAGCGTGAAGACGATGGAGTACACCAGCATCGTCGTCAACGGGTTCAGCAACGACCAGGCCCACCCGAGGACCGAGCGCTTGTACTTGCCCCGCAGCTCCCGCAGCGTCAGGTTGACGAACAGCTCGCGGCGCGAAGTGATCTCTTGCAGTTTGGTCATAAGGGGTTCTCGATGCGCTGCCAGAGCACCAGCGGCCCCGGCGAGCAACCCGGGGAGGCTACGCAGCCACGCCGGAACTCGCCAGGTTAGATCGCCCGGCCGCACAGCTCGGACGCAGGCGCGCTAGCCGGTGCCGACCAGCTCGGCCGGTTCGTCAGGGGCGGGTGTGCGGCGCGCCAGCCAGGCCGAGGCGAGCAGGGCGCCGGTCGCGTCGACGGCGACGAAGACGAGGCGGGCGACGATGGCGACCGCGGCGGCGACACCGGCGTCGAGGGAACCGGCGGCGGCGATGAAGGCCGCCTCCCGGACGCCCACGCCCCCGGGCACCGGCACCAGCACGAAGCCGATGATCCACGAGAGGATCGCGGCGGGAGCCACGTCTGCCCAGCCCACGCTCTGGCCGAGACCCCGGGCGATCGCCCACGTGGCCGTGCCGACGAACAGCCAGGCCGGCACGTAGCAGGCCACCAGCGTGAGGCTGTCACGCCAGCGGGGGACCTCGGCGCTGATCGACCGACGCAGCACCTTCTCGCCCAGGACCCGCACCCGTTCGAGCACGGCGTGGTGGAGGAAGGCGAGGCCGACGGGCAGGAGCGCGAGCGCCCACAGGTACTTGCCCGCTCCCCCGCTCTCGCCCCGGTCGCTGTTGACGATGGCGGGCGCGGCGGCGACCGTCAGGAACATCGCCGCCAGGTAGAGGGCCGCCAGCGACAGCGCCACGCTGGTGTAGGCGGCGACGCGGGACACACCGGCGCGCCGGGCCAGCTCACCGCGCCCCACCACCGGCCACAACCCACCGGGCAGGTACTTGCCCAGCTCACCGAGGTAGTAGCGGGCCAGCGTGTCCGAGAACGAGAGGTCGCCCCCGAGCAGCCTCAGCGCCCGCCGCCAGGGCACGGCGATCGCCGACATGCCCAGCGCGCCCAGCACCACGGCAACGACGATCCACCCGAGGCGGGCGTCGGCCAGGCTGTCGGAGACCTCGTCCCAGCTGCTGGTCAGCCGCTGGCCGACGAACACGATGGCAAGGCCCGCCAGCAGCACGCCCACCGCTGTCGATGCCCCAGCTAGACGGCGCCGCATCACCCGTCCACCTTACGCCCCTTCGTGAACCCGCCCCCGAACGGGGGGCCGGTGCGCCGGGTGGGGTCAGTGGGCGTGGGCCCGGTGGGGGGCGCAGTGCTCGTCGTACTCGGCGATGACGATGTCGGCCGGGTCGATCGAGCAGGTGGGGCACTGCGGGTCGCGGAGGATCTTGTAGGTGCGGAACGACTGCTCGAGGGAGTCGTAGGCGAGCAGGCGGCCCGACAGGTCGTCGCCCAGGTCGAGGATCAGCTTGATCGCCTCGAGCGCCTGGATCGACCCGACGATGCCCGGCAGCACGCCCAGCACGCCGGCCTCGGCGCACGACGGCGCCAGCTCCGGCGGCGGGGGCTCGGGGAGGAAGCAGCGGTAGCAGGGGCCGTCGTGCGGCTTGAACACGGTGATCTGGCCCTCGAACCGGAAGATCGACCCGTGCACCACCTTCACGCCCAACTTCAGGGCGGCGTCGTTGAGCAGGTAGCGCACCGGGAAGTTGTCGGCGCCGTCGACCACCACGTCGTAGCCGGACAGGATCTCCATCACGTTGTCGGCGCCCAGCCGCACGTCGTGGGTGACCACGTCGACGTCGGGGTTCAGCGCCGTCAGCGTCTTCTTGGCCGAGTCGACCTTGCGCTCGCCGATCCGGTCCATGTTGTGGAGGATCTGGCGCTGCAGGTTCGACTCGTCGACCACGTCCATGTCGACGATGCCGATCGTCCCGACGCCCGCGGCCGTGAGGTACATGGCGGCCGGTGAGCCCAGGCCGCCGGCTCCGAGCAGCAGCACCTTGGCGCCCAGCAGCTTCTGCTGGCCCTCGATGCCGACCTCGGGCAGCAGCAGGTGCCGCTGGTAGCGGTTGCGCTGGTCGGCGCTGAGGACCTGCGGCGCCTTCCAGTCGCGGCCCTCGTCCTTCCACTTGTTGAAGCCGCCCGACATGGACACGACGTCCTCGTAGCCGAGCTCGGTGAGGGTCTTGGCGGCGAAGGCCGAGCGGACCCCGCTGGCGCAGTGGATGACGATGGGCGCCGCCTTGTCGGTGAGGCGCCCCTCGACGCTGCCCTCCAGCGTGCCCCGGGCGATGTGGACGGCGCCGGGGATGGCGCCCTGCTCGTACTCGTCGGGCTCGCGCACGTCGAGCACCACGGCCCCGGGCCGGCGCCGGATCTCGTCGGCCTCCGCGGTGTCAACCTCGCGGATCTCGGCCTTGGTTGCGGAAAGCAGTTCTCGGAAGCTCGGCATCGTTCAAAATCCTACCCACCAGCTCAACAATCCTCCGAGCCCACTATTCCTCGGCGGTCGTCGCGGTCGCGGTGTCCCAGCAGCGGCGGGCGATCTCGGTCAGGACCAGGGACTGGTGGTAGCGGTCGCTGTCCTCGACGCGGGTGCCGGCGGGGCCGGGGACGGTGCGGGCGTAGTGGACCTGGGGCGGGAGGAGCTCGGGGGCGAAGACGATGTGCTCGTCGGGGGCCGCGGTGGCGAGGAAGCCCCTGAACGCCGCCGTCCAGAAGGCCTCGAAGTGGGCGACGCTGGGGTGGTCGGCGCCGGCTGCACCGTCGCCGACGTCGATCTGGATGCAGCCCGGGTCGCCGATGCGGCCGTGGAGGAAGCGGGTCCGCTCGAACACGGGCGCCAGGAAGCGCAGCCGCTCCCCGAAGTCGCCGTAGGTCATCTCCAACCCGGTGTACCAGTGGGAGAAGTCGCCGTTGAAGCGGATGTCCGGATGCGCCTGCACCAGCTGGACCGTGCGCCACGTGTCCTGGGTGACCGTGCCCCGGTGGGTCTCCACGTAGAGCGGCAGGCCGTGGCGGTCGGCCGCGACGACGATCTCGTCGAGCAGCCGGTGGGCCAGGTCGTCGTCCTCGTTGCCCCGGCCGACGTGCAGCGTCGCCGCCTCGTAGCCCCGGTCGGCCCAGCGCGCCGCGTCGCCGTCGATCGTGCCCGGCCGGTGGACCAGCCCCGCCGTCGCACAGCCGAGGCCCAGCTCCCGGCACAGCGCCGGGTCGGCGGCCGGGATGCCGGCGATCTCGATCTCGAAGCCCTGCACGCCCTCGTACCCCGCGGCCGCCAGCGTCTCCAGCAGCGCCCGTGGGTCGCCCGACTCGGCCCGGGGCCCGGTCGAGTCGGCGGGCAGCGCCGCCAACGTCAACAGGTGCAGGTAGGTCCGGAGCTGCGGCGACGTCGAGGCCATGCCCGGGAGGCGGGGGCTACGGCTCGATGGCGACGTCGTGCAGGGCGTCCATGAAGTCGCCCGACTCGACCTCGATGGCACCGCGGCCCGACAGGACGAGCCGCCGGATCAGCAGGTAGCCCATCACCACGAAGGCGACCACGCTGCCCACCAGCAGGCCCAGCTCGACCCGCAGGTACAGGTCGTCGCTGATCAGCCAGGTGGTCACCAGCAGGCCCAGCACGCCGGACGCCCAGCCCACCAGCTGCCGCCGGTGGCCGCCGAGGGCGATCACCGCCTGCGCCAGCGCCAACGCCATCATGTAGAAGCCGCTGCCGGCCGCCAGCAGGCCCATCGTGCGGTGGGTCATGTCGAACTCGGGGCCCGACATCATCCTCACGACCATCGGCCCAAGCACGTAGCCGACCACCGTGCCCAGCAGCGCCAGCACCGCGACCACCGACAGCAGCCGACGCAGGCCCGCCCGGAAGTCGCCCAACCGTCCGGCACTGGCCAGACCCGTGAGCTTCGGCAGGAGCGCCGCCTGGATGGCCTGGAACAGGAACAGCGGGATGCGGGCCACGACGACGGCCGACAGGAAGCGACCGGCGATCTTGGTCTCGGCGTCGGTGGCCAGGACCTTGACCAGCACCGGCCCGATGTTCATCAGCGTGTAGGCGCAGAGCGACGCCGCCAGCAGGTAGCCGAGTGCCCGGGAGATCTCACGCCAGGCCGCCTCCGGCCCGGGCTCGAGCTTCGGGCGCTCGACGCGCAGCGCCACCGGCACCGCCAGCAGGCCGGCGAGGCCGACGGCGATGCCGTACCAGCCCGCCGTCTTCACGCCGATCACGGCGACGGCGACGCACAGCAGGAAGCGGAGCAGCCCGTCGGCACCCAGGTAGACGCCGTAGGCCTTGAACTGGGACGTGCCCGAGAGGCAGCCCCGGGTGAGGTGGCCCGCGAGCGCCGCGACGACGCCGATCGCCAGGCCCACCAGCAGGAGGATCTGCTCGTCGAACACGTGCTCGACCAGCAGGCGCGACGTGGCGATGAGGATGACCAGCACCCCGAGGGCGAGGCCGATGCCGATCGTCGCCGCCCGACGCACCAGCGGTGCGCCACCGAGCCCCTGCGTCCGTCGCTCGGCGAGGGCCCGGCTGACCTCCTGCTCGAGCGGCAGGAACAGGCCGGGGCCGAGCAGGAAGACGAGGCCCCACTGGGCCCCGAGCGGCGCCTTCTCGGCGTCACCGAGGACCCGGGCCGAGAGCGCGATGAACCCATAAGCCGACAGACCAGCGACTAGGAGTCCCGCCCCAACAACGAGAGTTCCTGTGGGTAATGGATTCCTGCGCTTCGCGGATTCGAGCAGCGAAGTAGCGATGGCGAGAGGCTACCGATCGCGACAGGGTCAGTTCACGTCGTTGGGCCACCACCTGGGATTCCTCCCCTATCCAAGCCCTTCCGACGGGACGAGACGGGGGAGGATGTCGCCGATCGGGCCCCGGAGCACGATGTCGGCGACCGGGTCCATCACGGTGGCCGAGCCGTTGACGATCACGACCCGGGCGCCGTTCGCGCCGGCCAGCGGCACCACCTCGGCGACGGGGTACACGGCCAGGGTGGAGCCGACGGCCAGGAGGAGGTCGCAGCGGCGGGCGGCCTCGGCGGCACGGCGCAGGTCGTCGGCCACGAGGTTCTGCCCGAAGCTGATCGTGGCCGACTTGAGGATGCCGCCGCACGATCGGCACGACGGGTCGTCCTCGCCCGCCCGCACCCGGTCGAGCGCCCGCTCCATCGGCGCCCGCTCGTCGCACGACATGCACACCACCTCGCGCATGTTGCCGTGCACCTCGACCACGAGCGCCGGGTCGGACCCCGCGATGTGGTGCAGCCCGTCGACGTTCTGGGTGATGAGCGTGTCGAGCCTGCCCTGCCGTTCGAGGGCGACGAGGGCGAGATGGCCGGCGTTGGGCTCGGCGCTCCAGGCGGGGTGCCCCAACCGGCTGCGCCACGACTGGCGCCGCGTCTCGGGGTCGGACATGTAGTGCTCCAGGGTGGCCATGCGCTCGGCCCCCGGGTTGCGGGTCCACACGCCCTGGGGACCGCGGTAGTCGGGGATGCCGCTCTCGGTGCTGATGCCCGCGCCCGTGAGCACGACGATGCGGTTCGCCTCGCCGATCCAGGCCCTGACCTGGGCGATCTCCTCGTCGGTTGCCTCTGCCGCCTCGTCGGCGACCGGTTCCCCGTCCACGCTTGACAGGCTACTACATGCACGTGAAACACTGAAAGAGCGGGAAAACAGCTCATCTATCTCGATATGGAGTCTCGTCGATGCGTGCCCTCGTCCTTCCCCCCGACTGCGACCGCCTGCTCGTCCGCCCCTGGGTCGACCCGGTCCTCGAGCAGGTCGGGTACGACCCGCGCTCCCCCTACGTCGAACGGTTCTGGCTGGGCACGCTCGGCCCCAGCGCCACCTGGTTCGCCCGCTACGTGGCCGACCGCTTCGACCGCACGCCCGACGAGTTCGTGCTCGACTTCGAGTCGTGCGCCGCCTCGATCGGGCTCGGCCGCAGCGGGAGCCGGGCGGGCACGCTCCCGAAGACGCTGGCCCGGTGCTGCGAGTTCCGGGTGGCCCGCATGGTCAACCGCAACCTCATGGAGGTGCGGCGCAGGCTCGCCCCGCTGAGCCAACGGCAGCTCAGCCGGCTCAGCGATGCCCTGCGGGCCGAGCACGAGCGCTGGATGGCCGACGCGCCCGACGCCGCCCGCAACGCCGTGCTCACCGACCGCGCCCGGCGCCTGGCGCTGTCGCTGCTGGAGCTCGGCGAAGACGCCGAGGGCGCCGAGCGGCAGCTCGAACGTTGGCGGTTCCCTGCTCAGATGGCCCGCGATGCCATCGACTGGGCGCTCGACCGCTGGCGCGGGCCCACCGTCGCCACCGCGATGTAGCTTCGGAGGTTCCTGTGCGCTCCCACGTCGTCGTCCCGCTGCTGGTGCTCGTGGCCGCCCTGGGCTGCTCGGGTGACGACGACAGCTCGGGCAGCTCCGCCACGTCGCCCGGCTCCGAGAACCCGGGCGAGTCGACCACCAGCAGCCCGCGCCCGGCCGACGCTCCCCTGCCCCAGGTCGTGCCCACGCCCCGGGAGATCCGCTGGCTCGGCGACAGCGACGTGGCGGTACCCGACACGGCGGCGTTCGTCGCCGGCGACGGGGTCGACGGCCCGACCGGCGACCTCGTCGTCGAGGCGCTCCGCTCGGCGGGTGCCGGCACCGTCGAGCGCGAGGGCGAAGGCGACGACGCCGACCTGGTGGTGCGGGCCGGCCTCGTCGGCGACGAGCTGATCGCCGACGCCTTGGCCCGCGCCGAGATCGCGGTGCCACCGGACCTCCCCGCCGAGGGCTACGTGCTCGCCGTCGATGCGGCCGACGACGCGATCGTCCTCGGGGGCCAGGACGCGGCGGGCATCTACTACGGCGCCCAGACGCTGCGGCAGCTCGTCGGCGACGGCCGGGTCGCGGGCGTGGGGGTGGTCGACAGCCCGACGCTGCCGCGGCGCGGCGTGGTCGAGGGCTTCTACGGCAGCCCGTGGACCCAGGACGAGCGGCTCGACCAGCTCGACTTCTACGGCCGCATGAAGCTCAACACCTACATGTACGCCCCCAAGGCCGACCCCTTCCACCGCGACCGCTGGCGCGATCCCTACCCGGCGGCCGAGCTCGACGCCCTCGGCACGCTGGTCGCCGCCGCGGCCGAGCACCACGTGCACTTCACGTTCGCCGTCTCGCCGGGCGTGTCGATCTGCTACTCCGACGCGGCCGACGTCGATGCGCTGGAGACCAAGCTCGGCGCCCTGTACGACCTGGGCGTCCGTGACTTCGCCGTCGCTCTCGACGACATCGCCTACGACCGCTGGAACTGCGACACCGACCGTGCCCGGTACGGCCCCAACACCGGCGAGACCGCGGCCCGGGCCCAGGTCGAGCTGCTCAACGGGCTGCAGCAGGGCTTCGTGGCGGCACACGAGGGCACCCGGCCGCTCACGCTCGTGCCCACCGAGTACCGCAACACCGACGACAGCCCGTACCGGCAGGTGATCCGCGCCCAGCTCGACCCGGCGGTCCAGGTGATGTGGACGGGCGACATCGTCGTGCCCGCCGAGATCACGGCCGCACAGGCCGCGGCGGCCCGGGAGGTCTTCGGCCGTCCCGTCTACGTGTGGGACAACTACCCGGTCAACGACTTCCCCCGCACCGCCGGCCGGCTGATGCTCGGGCCCTACACCCGCCGGGAACCGGCGCTCGGGAGCGAGATCTCGGGCTTGATCTCCAACCCGATGAACCAGGCGGCGGCGTCGAAGGTGGCACTGGTGGGCGTCGCCGACTTCGCCTGGAACAGCCCGGCGTACGACCCGGCCCGCGCCCACCGGGCCGCCGCCGAGCTGGTGGCCGCCGGGGGCGGGGGCGACCACGGCCAGACCGTCGAGGCGCTGCTGGCGTTCTTCGACCTGGAGACCCTCTCCCCCACGTCGGCCCGATCGGAAGCGACCGTGTCGCAGCCGCAGGCACCGGTGCTGGCCGAGCGGATCGCCACGTTCGACAGCACCTGGGCGTCCGGCGACCGGGCCGGTGCCATCACCGGCCTGCGCCCCTACGCCGAGCTGCTCGCCGCCGCACCCGAGCGCATCCGCGCCGGCGTCGCCGACCAGGGGTTCCTGGCCGACTGCCGACCATGGCTCGACGCCCTGTCCCGTTGGGGCGAAGCCTTCGTCACCCGGCTCGACGGGCTCCAGTCGCAGGTCGACGGCGACGAGGCGACGGCCCAGAGCCGCTTCGCCGCGGCGGACGACCTCGTCGCCCAGGCCCAGGCGGTCCACACCATCGCCGGCGAGACGCTCCCCGAGGGCCCGGTCCTGGTCGGCGACGGGGTCCTCGACGCCTTCATCACCCGCTCCTGAGCAGAAACCTCGACAGAACTGGTGCCTATAGCGCCACCTGTGTCGAGGTTTCGGGTTGCCGTCAGCCCGGGAGCGACTCCAGGAGGCGCAGCAGCGTGCGGACGCCGAAGCCGGTGCCGCCCTTGCGCAGCTCGCCGTCGTTCTCGGACGACTCGGCCGGGCCGGCGATGTCGAGGTGCGCCCAGGGGATGCCCTCGGCCACGAACTCCTGCAGGAACAGGCCCGCCACCAGGGCACCGCCGTCGCGCCCGCCGGCGACGTTCTTCAGGTCGGCCACCTCGGAGTCGAGCTTCGACCGCATGTGCTCCGGCAGCGGCAGGTGCCACACCATCTCGCCCGCCGAGTCGGCAGCCGCCCGCACCTTGCCGATCAGCTCGTCGTCGTTGCCCATGAGCCCGGCGATCCGGTCGCCCAACGCCACCTTGCAGGCACCGGTGAGCGTGGCCAGGTCGACGATCGCCGCCGGCCGGGCGTCGCTGGCCATCACCAGGGCGTCAGCGAGCACCAGGCGCCCCTCGGCGTCGGTGTTCAGCACCTCGACGGTGGTGCCGTTGCGGATGTGCAGCACGTCGCCGATGCGGGTGGCGTCGCCGCCGGGCATGTTGTCGGTCAGCGGGATGTAGCCGAGCACCTTCACCGGGGGCTTCACCGCGGCCAGGGCGCAGAAGGTGCCGAGCACGGCGGCGGCCCCGCCCATGTCACCCTTCATGGTCTTCATGCCCTCGGTGCTCTTGAGCGACAGGCCGCCCGAGTCGAACGTGATGCCCTTGCCCACCAGGGCCACCGTCGCCTTGGGCCGGGCCGGCGCCCACGACAGCTCGACGAACCGCGCCGGCTCCACCGACCCCCGGTTGACGCCCAGCAGCCCACCCAGCCGGGCCCGCTTGATCGCCCGCTCGTCACGCACCCGCACCGCGAACCCGTGGTCGCGGCCCAGGTTCACGGCCCGCTCGGCGAACACCGACGGCGTCAGCGTGCCGCCCGGCTCGTTGTACAGGTCCCGGGCGACGCACACCGCGTCGGCGACGGCCTGCCCGGTGGTGAGCGCCGTGGTGGTGGCCCGCCCGCCGTCGTCGACCACCACGACCCGCTCGAGCTCCACCGGCTTGGGGTCGGACTTGTAGGTGGTGAAGCGGTAGCCGGCCAGCACCACGCCCTCGGCCAGCGCCCGGGCCGCGTCCGCCACCTCGATGCCCTCGGGCAGGTCGGCCAGCAGCGTGGTCGCCACCCGCTTGCGGTGCGTCGAGGCGCCGACGAGCGCGGCGCCCGCCCGGCGGTAGGTGGCCGACGTGGCCTTGCCGTGCTCGCCGAGGCCCACGGCCACGATCACCGGCGGGCCGGCCTCGCCATCCCCGACCGTCCGGACCACGGTCGTCTCGCCCACCGCGCCCGAGAAGCCCTGTGCCGCCAGGAACGTCGGGTCGAGCGGCGCCGGCGCCTCCCGGTCGGAGAAGACGCCCACGGCGAGAGCGTCGACGTTGTCGGGAACGGCACGGGAGGTCTGGAAACGCAGCGGCACGTGAGCAGGGTAGACGGGGGTCCGCCCCCCACTAGCGTTCCGAGCATGACGCGGCTCTACACCGGCAAGGGCGACGACGGGACCACCGGACTCCTGTTCGGCGGGCGGGTCGCCAAGGACGCCGCCCAGCCCCGGGCCTGCGGCGCGGTCGACGAGGCCCAGGCCACCATCGGGGCGGCTCGTCCCCTGTGCGAGCCCGGCGACGACCTCGACGACCAGCTCGTCCACGTGTGCCGTGACCTGTGGGTGCTGATGGCCGAGCTGGCGACGCTGCCGGAGAACCAGCACAAGCTGACCGACGGCCAGAGCCGTGTCAGCCTCGACATGGTCCACCACCTGGAGCAGCTCACCGACGAGGTGGGCACCCGCTTCGAGGTGCCCAAGGAGTTCGTGGTGCCGGGGCAGACGGCCCTGGCCGCCCAGCTCGACGTGGCCCGCACGGTGGTCCGCCGGGCCGAGCGCGAGTCGGTGGCCGCCACGGCCGAGGGCTCCCACGTCCTGCCGTACCTCAACCGCCTGTCGTCGCTCCTGTGGGCCCAGGCCCGCTGGGTCGAGGGCGACCACCTCCTCAGCCGCGACGTCGACTAGCCGGGCGGCCAACCCCGAAACCTCGACACTCGTGGCGCTCTGGCGACCACTTCTGTCGAGATTTCGGTCAGTCAGTAGCCGGCGGCGGGGTCGACGAGGCCGAGGAGGGGCTCGCCGGCGATGTGGCGGCGGACGTTGTCGGTCACCCGGGCCGACAGCAGCGGCACCGCCATCTCGGGCGTGTTGGCCGTGTGCGGGGTGATGATGACGTCGGGCCGGGACCACAGGGGATGGCCGTCGGGCAGCGGCTCGGGGTCGGTGACGTCGAGCCCGGCACCCGCCAGGGGCCCGTCGTCGAGCGCCGGGATGACGTCGTCGGTCACCACGTGCTGCCCCCGGGCGACGTTGACCAGCACGCCACCCGGCGCCACCAGGTCGAGGCGCCGCCGGTCGATCAGCCCCGTCGTCTCGGCGGTCAACGCCAGGGCCAGCACCACCACGTCGGCCCCGGTCAGCGCCTCGTCCAGCTCCGACGACGCCACCACCCGATCGGCCCCCGCCAGCGGCCGGGGCGTCGAGCGCACCACGGTCACCTCGCAGCCGAACGGACCGAGGAGGCGCAGCAGTGTCTCGGTGATCCCGCCGCCGCCCACGATCGTCACCCGGGAGCCCAGCAGGTACTCCCCCCGCCCCTTCGTCCACCGGCCGGCCCGGACGAACGCACCCAGCGAGCGCCGGCACGCCAGCGCCAGGGCCAGGGCGTGCTCACCCACCGGCTCGGCGTACACGCCCTTGGCGCAGGCCCACACCAGGTCGTCGTGCGCCCGCACCACCTCGACGTACGGCTCGATCCCCGCCCACGGCAGCTGCACCCACCGGATCCCCGGCTGGTCGTCGAGCAGCTTCGACAGACCGCCCGCGTCGCCGGCATCCGCCCACACCACCCCCTCGGCTTCCTCCGGCGGCACGACGACGCCGCCACCCGCCACCACGGCATCCTCCAGGAAAGACCGCACCCCCGCCGGCGCCACCGCTACACGAGAAGACCTCACCGACCCGAATCTACGCAGACGACACTCCCCCTTCGACCAGCCCCGAACCGGCCGCCCCGGCAGGTGACAGCGATTCGGAAGGGAGCCGGTAGTGACTGACCAGTAGCCTGGCCCGTACTTATGAGTCGCTTCATGGACCTCGTGCGCGAGCGGGTCGTCGTCTACGACGGTGCCTTCGGAACTTTCGTGCAGACCCTCGGCCTCACCGCTGACGACTTCGGTGGCCCCCAGTTTGAGGGCTGCAACGAGTTGCTGTGCATCACCCGCCCCGACGTGATCGCGGCGATGCACGACAGCATGTTCCAGGCCGGCGCCGACGTGGTCGAGACCGCCAGCTTCGGGTCGTTCTCCGTACCGCTGGGCGAGTACGACATCCCGGAGCGCGCCCACGAGCTGAGCCTCGCCTCGGCCCGCATCGCCCGTGAGGTGGCCGACGGCTACGGCGGCCTGGTCGCCGGGTCGATGGGCCCGGGCACGAAGTCGCCGTCGCTGGGCCAGATCGGCTTCGTCGAGCTGCGCGACGCCTACGAGGAGATGGTCCGGGGCCTGCTCGAGGGCGGCGTCGACGTCCTCGTCACCGAGACCCACTTCGACCTGCTGGCCCTCAAGGCATCGGTCATCGGCGCCCGCCGCGCCATGGCTGCCGTCGGCCGTGAGGTCCCCATCCAGGTGCAGGTCACCATGGAGCAGACCGGCACCATGCTGCTGGGCACCGAGATCGGGGCGGCGCTCGGCGCCATCGACGCGCTGCGTCCCGACGTCGTCGGCCTCAACTGCGCCACCGGTCCCACCGAGATGCACGAGCACGTGCGCCACCTCTCGCAGAGCAGCCGCCTCCCCATCGCCGTGCTGCCCAACATGGGCCTGCCGTCGGTGGTCGACGGCAAGATGCACTACGACCTCACGCCCGAGGAGTTCGTCGAGCACCAGACCCGGTTCGTCACCGAGCTGGGCGTGCAGGTCGTCGGCGGCTGCTGCGGCTCCACCGCCGACCACATCCGCCAGCTGGCGGATGTCGCCAAGGACCTGACGCCCGCGCCCCGCCCCGCCCGGCACGAGGACGGCGCCACGTCGATCTTCAGCTTCGTGCCCTTCCACCAGGACGCCAGCTTCCTGATCATCGGCGAGCGCACCAACGCCAACGGCTCCAAGAAGTTCCGGGACCTGATGCTCGACGGCGACTGGGACGCGTGCGTGAAGATCGCCCGCGACCAGGAGAAGGAAGGCGCCCACGTGCTCGACGTGTGCGTCGACTACGTCGGCCGCGACGGCACCGCCGACATGGATGCCCTGGCCAGCCGCTTCTCCACCCAGGTCACGGTGCCGCTGGTGTTCGACAGCACCGAGCCGCAGGTCATCGAGGCCGGGCTGCAGCACTGCGGCGGCCGCGCCATCCTCAACTCCGCCAACCTGGAGGACGGCGAGGCGCCCGGCAGCCGCTTCGACCGGATCTGCTCGCTGGCCAAGGAGTACGGCGCCGCGATCGTGTGCATGCTGATCGACGAGGAGGGCCAGGCCCGCGACGTCGAGTGGAAGCTGCGCATCGCCCACCGCATCCACGACCTGGCCACCCAGCGCTACGGCCTGGAGGCGGGCGACCTGATCTTCGACGCCCTCACGTTCCCGCTGTCCACCGGCGACGACGACCTGCGCCGCGACGCCATGAACACCATCGAGGCCATCCGGCGCATCAAGACCGAGCTGCCCGGCGTCTACACCACGCTCGGCGTCTCCAACGTGAGCTTCGGCCTCTCGCCCGCGGCCCGCCACGCGCTCAACTCGGTGTTCCTCCACGAGTGCGTGCAGGCGGGGCTCGACTCGGCGATCGTCCACGCGGCCCGGATCATGCCGCTCAACAAGATCCCCGAGGAGCAGGTCAACGTCTGCCGGGACCTGGTCTACGACCGGCGCGACCCGTCGACGGGGTACGACCCCCTCACCGAACTGCTCGACGTGTTCGCCGACGTGAAGGTCGCCGACCAGGTGAAGGAGGACCGGACCGGGTGGCCGGTCAACGAGCGCCTCAAGCACCGCATCATCGACGGCGACCGCGAGGGCCTCGTCGTCGACCTCGACGCCGCGCTGGCCGAGGGCACCACCCCGCTGGCCATCATCAACGAGGTGCTGCTGTCGGGCATGAAGGTGGTGGGCGAGCTGTTCGGGTCCGGGCAGATGCAGCTGCCGTTCGTGCTGCAGTCGGCCGAGACCATGAAGGCCTCCGTCGCCTACCTGGAACCCATGATGGAGAAGGACGAAGCGGGCGGCGGCAAGGGGCGCATCGTGCTGGCCACCGTCAAGGGCGACGTCCACGACATCGGCAAGAACCTGGTCGACATCATCCTCACCAACAACGGCTACGAGGTGCACAACCTCGGCATCAAGGTGTCGATCGCCGACATGATCGACAAGGTCCGCGAGGTGAAGGCCGACGCGATCGGCATGTCGGGCCTGCTGGTGAAGTCGACGCTGATCATGCGCGACAACCTCGAGGAGCTCAACAGCCGCGACCTGGCCGGCATCCCGGTGCTGCTGGGCGGCGCCGCGCTCACCCGGTCGTACGTCGAGCGCGACCTCCGCGACGTGTACGAGGGCCGGCTCTTCTACGGCAAGGACGCCTTCGAGGGCCTCCACGTGATGGACAAGCTGGGCGCCATCAAGCGCGGCGCCGAGTCCGACGATCCCGACTGGGGCCGGGTGCCGTCGGAGTCACGGGTGCCGTCACGGTCGTCCCTGGGCCTCGGGGACAAACCCGAGCCGTCGACCGAGGACCTGCCGCCCCGATCGCCCGACGTGCTCACCGACAACGAGGTGTTCGCCCCGCCGTTCGTGGGCGCCCGCGTGGTCAAGGGCCTGCCCCTCGACGACATCGCCGGCTACATCAACGAGACCGCGATCTTCCGCAACCAGTGGGGCTTCCGTCCCGAGAAGGACGCCGCCGGCAAGCCCGAGTCCGACGACGAGTTCAAGACCCGCCTCCGGTCGACGCTGCGCGACGAGATGGCCAAGGCCAAGGCCGACGGCCTGCTGGTGCCCCAGCTGGTCTACGGCTACTTCCCGGCCAACAGCGACGGGAACGACCTGGTCATCTGGACCGACGAGCTCCGCAGCGAGGAGCGCATGCGCTTCTCGTACCCGAGGCAGACGAAGGCGCCGTACCTGTGCATCGCCGACTTCTTCCGGCCCGCCGAGAGCCCCGACGTCGACTACGCCGCCTTCCACATCGTCACGATGGGACCGGCCATCTCGGAGCGCACCGCCAAGCTGTTCGCCGGCGACCGCTACCAGGAGTACCTGCTGCTCCACGGGCTCGGCGTCGAGATGGCCGAGGCGCTGGCCGAGTACTGGCACCGGCGCATCCGGGAGGAGTGGGGCTTCGCCGACGAGGACGGGCCGTCGCTGGCGGGGCTGTTCAAGCAGCAGTACCGCGGCGGCCGGTACTCGTGGGGCTACCCGGCCTGCCCGGACCTCGAGGACAACGAGAAGGTGCTGGCCCTGCTGGGCGGCGAGCGCATCGGCCTGGAGTGCAACGAGGACACGGGCTTCCAGTACCAGCCGGAGCAGTCGACCTCGGCCCTGATCTGCCACCACCCCCAGGCGAAGTACTTCGTCGCCCGGTAGCGCCCCGACCCGACCCGACCCGAAACTTCGACACCGATGGTCCTCTGGCGACCAGTTCTGTCGAGGTTTCGGGGGGGGTGTTCCCCTCAGTCGCTGCGGTCGGACCAGCGGGTCCAGTTGGGGCGCGGGGCCTCCTCCTCGTCGCCGCGCGTGTAGGCGCCGCCGGGCGTCGCACCGGGGAACTGGCTGGGCCACACGGGCCGGGTCGGCGGACCGGGTGAGTCGCCGTCGGACGGGAAACCGCTGTCGACCAGGTCCTTCGTCGACTGCGGCCGTGCCACGGGCTGCGTGAGCGGGCCCGACCAGTCGGCGCCCGACGGCAACGGCGGGTAGACCGTCGGGTACCCGGGAGCGGAGCCGGGAGGAGTGTGACCACCGGGGACGCCGGTGACCGCGGGGACGCCCGGGGGGCCGGCGGTGGGGGCGATCCAGTCGGGATCGGGCCGGAGGCGGCGCGCCGTCACCACCATGCCGAGGCCCACCAGCCAGCCGGTGTACAGCCCGAACTGCACGCCGTCGTTGAAGCCGCGCACCACCAGGGGCAGGGCACCGCCGACCGAGTCGGCGAGGGTGCCGTCGAGGGCGAATGCGTCGGCCGCCGCCAGGAACACGCCGCCGGCCAGCGCCGCCCCGACCATCACCGTGCCCCAGCCGGCCAGGAACGACGCGGGCGCCGACCCGACCTGTCCGGAGATGCCCGCGCCGATGAACACCACCACGAGCAGCAGCACGACCTTCGACACGATCGGCCCGACCATGTCGCCCCCGCCACCGAACGTGTTGGTCGACCAGGCGGGGAAGGTGGTGAGCGACGAGAGGAACGGCCGGATCTGGGCGTCGGCGTCCACGGCCTGATCGATCGCCGGCTGGCTCCCCAGCGCTGCCACCAGCAACGCCGTGATCGCCACCGCAACCCAACCCGATCGCGCCATCCGCTCCGTTCTACCTCACGGGTGCGCGGCTCGCTGGAGGTGCGCCACTAACCTCACGGACGGCGGGCTGGGGCCCACATGGATTCGACCGCTACCGCCCTCTCGTTCCTCACCGTCCTGACCCTCGTCGCCGCGCCCGCGATCGCCGGCGTCGCCACCACCCGCGCGGTCAGGGCCCGGTCGCGGGAGGCGTGGGCTGGCGTCGTCCGACCGCAGGTCGACGAGGGCGGCGGGGTTGCCGCGGTGTGCCGCGCGCTCAGCGGCTGCGGCCCGATCCTGGCCCTGCTGATCCCTGCCCGTCCGATCCGTTCGATCCGTACCATCACTGCCCTGGAGCCCCGTCCGTGAGCCTGAGCAACCCGACCCTGCTGACCGGCGACGACGGCCACACCCGCGCCACCACGCTGCCGGTGATCGCCATCGGCGCCGTCATCGCCGCCGCGCTGCTGGCTCTGCTGGTGTCGTTGCTCCGGGGCGAGGACGCGGTGGACACCGAGTTCGACTCGGCCCTCGCCACGGTGGAGGGGAGGCGCCTGGCCGAGCTGCCCGAGGACGCTGGCACCGATCCCGCCGTCGGGCGGCTCGCCCCCACGCTGCTCGGCGAGGACCTCGAGGGCAACGACGTGGCCCTCCCCACCGCGGGGCGGCCGACCGTCGTCCTCTTCGTGGCCCACTGGTGCCCGCACTGCCAGGCCGAGGTGCCGGTGGTGCAGCAGTGGCTCGAGGCCGGGCGCAAGCCCTCGGGCGTCGACCTGCGGACGGTCGCCACGGCGATGGACCAGACCCGGCCCAACTACCCGACCTCCGACTGGCTCGACGACGAGGGGTGGACATCCCCGGTGATCGCCGACGGCGACAACCACGCCGCCTCCGCCTACGGGCTCTCGGCGTTCCCCTTCTGGGTCGCCCTCGACGCCGACGGCAAGGTGGTCCAACGCGTCACCGGCGAGCTGACCCCCGCCCAGATCGACGCGCTCTTCGCCACCGCCGCCGCGTCGACCCCGACGCCTCCCGCCGCCTTCGCCCCCGGCTGAGGACCCCCGCCGGCGGTCAGGCGATCTTGGGGAGGTGCTGTTCCATCGTGGCGACGGGGGCGAAGAGGTCGCCGTGGGCGTCGACACGGGCGAGGACGTCGGCCATCAGGAACACCAGTGGGTCCTTGCCCGACGATCCGGCCTCGACCTCGTCCCAGCTCAACGGTGTCGACACCGTGGGCTGCGGGCGGGCCCGGAGCGAGTAGACGGCCACGGTCGTCTTGTGCCGGCTGTTCTGGCTCCAGTCGACGAAGATCTTGCCGGGCCGGACGGCCTTGGCCATGGTCGAGGTGACCGCATCGGGCGCCGCCCGCTCCAGCAGCTGGGCGATCGCCTGGGCGAAGGCGCTGCACTGCTCGTGGGTGTGGGGCGAGTTCAGCGGCACGTAGACCTGCATGCCCTTCGACCCCGACGTCTTGGGGAACGCCTCCAGGCCGAGGCCGTCGAGGGCGTGGCGGATGTCGAGGGCCACCTCCGCGCACTCCCGGATGGCGGCGGGGGCGCCCGGGTCGAGGTCGAACACGCAGATCGCCGGTGAGTCGATGTCGTCGCCGTAGGCCATGGGGGCGTGGATCTCCAGGCCTGCCATGTTGGCGGCCCACACCAGGGCGGGCGTCGAGTCGAGGCAGCAGTAGTCGATGCCGCCCCGCCGGTCGCCCGGGCCGAGGACCGTCGACAGCCAGTCGGGCCGGTGCGACGGGCAGCGCTTCTCGAAGAACGAGTTGCCCTCGACGCCGTCGGGGAAGCGCCGCAGCGTGACCCCCCGGTTCCGCACGTGCGGCACCATCACGGGAGCGACGCGGGCGTAGTAGTCGATGACCTCGGCCTTCGTGGTCCCCGTCTCGGGATAGAGGACCTTGTCGAGGTTCGACAGCTTGAGGCGCCGCCCCTCAACCTCGACCATCGGCATGCCGGAGAGAGACGCCTAGGCCGACTTGCGCTTGGCGGGAGCCTTCTCGTCCGCCTTCTTGCGGGCCTTCGCCGCCTCAGCCGGCGGCTTGGCCGTAGGGTGG
The DNA here is from genome assembly GCA_035316325.1 of Acidimicrobiales bacterium. Lineage (NCBI taxonomy): Bacteria > Bacillati > Actinomycetota > Acidimicrobiia > Acidimicrobiales > Acidimicrobiales bacterium. The sequence continues at coordinate 27,096 of DATHJB010000033.1, read as the reverse complement.
CGCCCGCGGGCCTCCTTCGCATCGCGGACACTCTCCTCGAGCGCCGCCATGAGGTCGACGAGCTTCTCCTCGGTGGCGGCGGCGGGTGGGGCGACCAGCTCTTCGCCGGCGGCCTTGCGTTCGATGAGGTCGTGCACCCGGATGCGGTAGTCGTCCTTGAAGCGGTCGGCGTCGAACGGCTCGGTGAGCGAGTCGACCAGCTGGCGGGCCATCGTGAGCTCCCGCTCGGACACGTCGGCGTCCTCGACGCCGTCGAGCTCTGCCAGCTCGGCCGGGTCGTTCACCTCGTCGGCGTAGACCATCGTCGACAGCACCAGCACGCCGTCGTCGGCCCGCAGCACCGCCAGGTACTGCTTCGACCGCATCACGAACCGGGCGATCGCCACCCGCTGCTGCTCCTCCATGGCCTGCACCAGCAGGGCGTAGGGCTTGCGGGCGGCCTTGTCGGGGGCGGCGTAGTAGGCGGCGTCGTAGAAGATCGGGTCGATCTCGGTGAGGTCGACGAACTGCTCGATCTCGACGGTGCGGCTGGCCTCGGGGTCGAGCGACCCCAGCTCGGCGTCGTCGAGGAGCACGTAGTCGCCGCTGGAGAGCTGGTAGCCCTTGACGATGGCCTCCGACGGCACCTCTTCGCCGTCGGCGTCGGACACCTTCTTGTAGCGGATGCGCGCACCCGTGCGGCTGTCGATCTGGTTGAACGACACGCTCTTGCGTGACACGGCGTTGTAGAGCTTCACCGGGATCGAGACGAGCCCGAAGCTGACCGCACCGCTCCAAATTGCGCGAGGCATGCCGTCAGTATTCCCGTTGGGAAGGCTGGTTATCGAAAAAAGGGCACGGGCCGCTGAGTTCGAGCATGCTGACCCCATGCGTTACCGGGGGGCAATGCTGTCGTTACCTCTGCTCGTCGGCGCCTGTTGTGCGCCCGGCGACCTCGATTGTCCCGAGCTGCGGCTCAACGACATCCAGGTCCTGGCGAGCCACAACAGCTACCACGTCGAGCCGGAGCCGGCGCTGATGAGCGCCCTGCGAGGGGTGATCGGCGACCAGGCGAACGGGTTCGAGTACACGCACCTGCCGCTGGCGTCGGAGCTGGACCACGGCGTGCGGTCGATCGAGCTCGACGTGTTCGTCGACTCACCGGCGGGCGGCCACTACGCCTCGCCCAAGTTGGTGCCGTTGCTGGGGCTGGCACCGGTCGACCCGCGCATGAGCCAGCCGGGGCTCAAGGTGTTCCATGTCCAGGAGGTGGACTTCCGCTCGTCGTGCCCGACGTTCGTGTCGTGCCTGCAAGAGGTGAAGGCCTGGTCGGACGCCCACCCGGACCACCTGCCGATCGTCATCCAGCTCGAGCCCAAGGACGACTCGATCGGCGACCCGGTGGGCCTCGGCTTCGTCGACCCGCTGCCGTGGACGACTCCGGCGTTCGGCACCCTGGAGGCGGAGATCGCCTCGGTGTTCCCGGCGTCGCGCCTGATCCGGCCGGCCGATGTGCTCGGCGACAAGGCCACGCTGCGTGAGGCGGTGCTCGCCGACCAGTGGCCGACGCTGTCGGACGCCCGGGGCCGCGTGATGTTCACGCTCGACGACACCGGCGCCGAGCGAGCGCTGTACCGGGCGTTGCGACCGCAGGTGCGCGACCGGCTGATCTTCGCCGCGGCCGCTCCGCCCGACCCCGAAGCTGCCGTCGTCGTGATGAACGACCCGTTCGACACGGCCGGGATCCAGTCGTTGGTGGCCGACGGCTACCTCGTCCGTACCCGGGCCGACGCCGACACCGTGCAGGCCCGGACGGGCGACACCTCGATGCGCGACGCCGCCTTGGCCAGCGCCGCTCACCTCGTCTCCACCGACTACGTGGTCGCCGATCCTCGCTTCACCTCCTATGTGGTGACGCTGCCGGGCGGCGGCTCCGCCCGCTGCAACCTTCTCTCCGCTCCGGCCGGCTGCCGCGCGGCCCAACTCACCGAGTAGCTCCGACCAGCTCGGCGCTCGGGGCGACGACGCCCCGGAGGACGCGGAGGTGGGCCTCGTTGCGCCCGGCGCGGACCTGCTCGACGACCTCGTCGGGGTAGTGCCACACGTCCGTCTCGGACACCCTCACGACGACGAAGCCGGCGGCTTCCAGCCGGGTTCGACGGTCGGCGTCGGCCTGCCGGTCGAGCAGGCTGGCATGGAAGCGCTCGCTCTGCACCTCGAGGAGGAACGGGAGCTCCGGGTCGGCGAAGTCGACGCGACCGATCCAGCTCTCGTCGCTGCCGACGTCCACCTGGCGCCGCAGCTCCGTCCGCCACCGGCCCTTGAGGATCTGCGCGACCCGGCCCTCCAGCCCGCTGGCCGGCGGCACGTAGTCGGGCCCGCGCACCCGCAGGATGTCGCGCATCGTGGCGATGCCGGGGCGTCTTCGTCGTGTCAGCTCCCGCAACATGGCGTGGAGGGTGGCGCCCGAGACGAGCCGGAGGCTCCAGGCGTTGTCGACCGCTCGCTCGATCCGTTGTCGCGGCATCCGCGGCATGCCCGCCAGGTCGAACAGGGCCCGGGCCGGGCTGACCACGGGGATGCCGTCGAGGACTCGGACGTGGTGGTCGGGCAACGGCACGGCGTCGTGGACCAGAGCCAGGCGACGGGACCGACGCCGCCCGTCGTCGGTGCGGGTGACGTGGAGCTCGCACCGCGTGAACCCGGGCAGCCTCCACCAGGCGAGCGCCGACGTGTGGGACAGAGCCGAGCCCGGCCCGGCGTCGAGGACCGCGGCCAACACCCGCTGCGCCTCAGTCTGCGGCGCCCCGAGCAGCCGGAGGACCCGGGGAGAGACGGGCGCCAACTGACCGTTGCGGACGAGCCACTGCTCGCCCTCGTGGTCGAACCCCGCCTCCCGGAGTTGCCCGCTGGTGACGAGTGCGTGCTGGGCAGCCATGACCTCACGAGGAATCTCGAACATGCCCCCATCATCCCGACCCCCTGTAACAGTCAAGGCCCGGAAGCCCCGACCAATCCCGGCGATCCGGTCTCAGAGGCCGAGGCCGAGTTGGGTCGGTGAGGGAGTGGGGCGGTCCTCGGGGTTCGGGAGGGGGAAGAGGGCCTCGGTGGTGCTGACGGGGTGGGCGCCGTGGGTGACGAGTTGCGCGTTGCCGGCGGCGCTGCCCGGGCCGGTCCAGACGAGGACCGGTGCTGAACCGTGGCGCAAGGCCTCGACGGCACCCGCCCATGTGCCACCACGTTCGGCGTCGGCCGCGACGACGAACGTCGCGGCGGAGAGGGCGTAGACGACCTTGTTGCGGCCCATGGCGCTGGCCACCGTGAAGCCGGCGGTCGGCTTGTAGGGCGTGCACAGGCACATCCGGCCCGACGAGATCGCCCGCCGCACGTCGGGATCGCGGGTCGCCCGGAGAAGCGAGTCGGCGAGGACACCGACGACCGCAGCTCCCGCTCCGAGGGCAGCCTGCATGGCGATCTGGTCGACCCCCTCGGCGCCTCCGGCGACGACGCCCGTGTCATGCAGCGCGGCCTGGCCGACGGCGCGGACGACGACCTCGGCGCCGGCCGGGCTCACGTCGCGCGAGCCGACGACACCGAGCAGCTGCCGGTCGGCAAGGGCGATGTCGCCAGCGACGTGGAGGACGGGTGGTGCCGTCGTGCCGAGGCGTTCGCGCAGGTGAGCGGGGTAGTCGGGATCGACCGAGGCGACCAGCCTGATGCCGCCCTGTTGCAGGTCGTCCATCTGGAAGGCGAACCCCGGGGCGGCCTCCAACAGCCGGGCGATCCGTTCTGCCTCGTCGGCACCGATGCCGCCCACCTCGGCGATCGCGGCGGCGTCGAGGCCCAGCAAGCGCGCCGGATCAGGGAAGCGTTCGAGCAGCGACCAGTACTCCGACGCCTTGAGAGGCCGGGCATCGACCTCGACCAGCCGCTGGACCAGCAACAGCGCCGCCAGCGAACCATCGGAGCGCGGGGGCATCTCGGGTGTTCACGCCTTTGCGAGGACGAACGGGTGGACGGGACCGCTGCCAGCCTCGCGCAGGGCGACGCCGACGACCGTCAGCGTCCATCGGGAGTCGACCGTGTCGTCGAGGAGCAGGACCGGACCCGACGGCGGAGGTCCCGCGAGCGCGAAGGCCCCGCTGACGTTGCGCAGCTGCTGCGCACTGTTCGCCATCTCCTTCTGCGGCAGCGACGGCCGTTGGCGCCGGACGACGTCTTCGAGCGGCAGGCGGAGCTCGGAGGCCAACCGCTGGGCGAAGTCCCACAGGTCACCGCGCCCCGATGCGGACGGGACACAGGTCAGCCATGCCGGCCGAGGCTCCGGCGCCCACTGCTCCACAGCCCGAGCAGCCGCCCGGACCAGCTCGTCCGGATAGCGGTCCTTCTCGTCCTTCGAGCGTCGCACCACGTCGCCCCAGCCGCCGTCGCCGAGCCGGCTCAAGGCGCGCCCCTCGCCCACCTGCACGTCGGCCGGTATGGCCCCACGGCGATCGGAGCCGCCGGCGATCCATCGTCGACGTGGCTCCACGACGACCGGCCGCCGGCGCAGGTAGTCGGTCGCGGCAGCCACCAGCGAAGCGTCGAGGGTCAGGTCCATGCGGCGCCCGGAGCAGTTGTCGCAGCGCCCACACGGCCCGGAAGGCGGATCGTCGAGCTGCTCTCGGAGATACGCCATCCGGCACCTCTCGGTCAGTCCGTAGTCCTGCATCGCCGCCTGCTCGCGACGCCGGAGCGCCGTGACCCGCTCGGCGCGGGCGTCGTCGTAGGCCCATTCCTGCAGCGTCCGACGCCACCGCCCCTGCACGCGCTCCACCGCTCCGTCGACCTCGAGGACCTTGAGCATGTTCTCGAGCACGGTGTGACGGACGTTGACGTGGCGCTCGATCTCCACCGGGGAGACCGGTTCGCCGCTGCGCTCCAGGAGGTCGACGACCGCGACAGCCGTCGCCTGCGGCGGGAAGGCCGTGGTGATGAAGTGGTCCTGGATGCGTTGGTCCTCGTGACCCAGCAGCAGCACGGCATCGGCCCGGTCGAGTGCCCTCCCGGCCCGGCCGACCTGCTGGTAGTAGGCGATCGCCGATCCGGGGCTCTGGTAGTGGACGACGAAGCCGAGGTCCGGCTTGTCGAAGCCCATGCCGAGCGCGGAGGTGGCCACCAGCGCCTTCACACCGTTGCTCAGGAGGTCCTCCTCCGAGGTGACCCGGAGCTCGTCTTCCTGTTGACCGTGATAGGCGACCGCCTCGATCCCCCGGGACCGCAGCCACCCGGCGACCCGTTCGGTGTCGTCGACCGTGAGGCAGTAGACGATCCCGGCACCGGGCAGCCGCGGCACCATCTCGGCCAGCCACGCGAGCCGCTCGGCCTGCCGCGGCAGCGCCACGACGGCCAGGGCGAGCGACGCCCGGTCGAGTGGCCCGCGGATGGTCTCCATACCGCCGAGCTGGCTGTCGATGTCCGCGACCACCCGGTCGTTGGCGGTCGCGGTGGTGCAGAGGACCGGGACGGAGCGTGGCAGCATCCCGAGCACGCGGCCGATCCGGCGGTAGTCGGGCCGGAAGTCGTGGCCCCAGTCGCTGATGCAATGGGCTTCGTCGACGACGATGAGGCCGATGTGCCGCGCGAGCTCGGGCATGATCGCCTGCCGGAACCGGTCGTTCCCCAGGCGCTCGGGCGAGATGAGCAACAGGTCGACCTCGCCGGCGGCGATCTCGTCGGTGATCGTGTTCCACTGCTCGGCGTTGGTGCTGTCGATCCGGCGCGCCACCAGCCCGATCCGGGCCGCCATCTGCAGCTGGTTGCGCATCAGGGACAGCAGCGGCGACAGCAGCACGGTGGGGCCGGCGCCCTGCTCCCGCAGCAGCCGCGTGGCGATGAAGTACACCGCGCTCTTGCCCCACCCGGTCTTCTGCACGACGAGCACCCGGCTCCTGGAGTTGACCAGCAGGTCGATCGCCTCGGCCTGGCCCGGTCGGAACGCGGACGCCGCTCCACCGGTGAGCTCCTGCAGGATCTTCTCTGCCACACCCGATTCCATGGGCCCCATCATGACCACGCCCTGTGACAGTCGAGGTCTTCTCGGGGGCGACACCTAAGGGGCATCCCCGATATCGGGCCGGGGTGGGGCGGGCTTACGGTCGCTGTGTCCCTCGAAGCAACTGAGGCGGAGGAGCCATGACCACGATCCTGTCCGCGCGCGCCGTTCGGAAGATCTACCGGACCGGCTCGCAGGAGGTGGAGGCCCTGCGGGGCGTCGACCTCGACATCAGCCAGGGTGAGCTGGTGACCGTGATGGGCCCGTCGGGCAACGGCAAGACCACCCTGCTCAACTGCCTCTCGGGACTCGACGACATCGACGACGGCACCGTCAGCATCGACGGCGTCGACATCCACCGCATGTCCGACGCCAAGCGCACCGCCCACCGGGCCGCCCGCATGGGCTTCATCTTCCAGGCCTTCAACCTCGTGCCCGTGCTGTCGGCCCGGGAGAACGTGGAGCTGCCGCTGCTGGTCAACGGCATCCGCCCCAAGCAGGCCCGCCTGAAGGCGCAGCTCGTGCTCGACCGCGTCGGGCTCGCCGAGCGCGCCACCCACCGCCCCACCGAGCTGTCCGGCGGCGAGCAGCAGCGCGTCGCCATCGCCCGGGCGCTGGTCAGCGAGCCCGCCATCGTGTGGGCCGACGAGCCGACCGGCAACCTCGACAGCCAGACCGCCGAGGCCGTGCTCGACGTCCTCCACGAGGCCCACCAGGGCGGCCAGACGCTGGTGCTCGTGACCCACGACCGTGGGATCGGGGCGTCGGGCACCCGCCTCGTGCAGGTGCGCGACGGCCGGGTCGTCTACGACGGCTCCCCGTCGATCCTCCACGCCGACCAGGACGACGGCCACGGCCACGGCAGCGGTGACACCCGCAGGCCGACGGCGGCGGTCGGATGATCGTCGTCCTCGCGCTGGTGCTGCCGCTGGTCGGGGTCATGGTGTTCGACCTCGTGCGGCGGCGGAGCCTGCGGCGCATGGCGCTGCGCAACATCGTGCGGCGGCCGGTCGAGGCGCTGCTGGTGGTGGGGGGCGCCGCGCTCGGCACGGCGATCATCACCTCGGCGTTCGTGGTGGGCGACACGTTCGACACGTCGATCCGGGACATCGCCCGCACCGACTACGGCCCGGTCGACGAGGTGGTCGAGACCGACGACGTCGCCCAGGTCGGCTGGCTGGCAAGCCTCGTCGGTGACGAGGACGACTCGCGGCTCCACGTCGACGGCGTGATGCCGCTGGTGTGGGCCCCGGCCGCGGTAGCCGCGGGCGACACGAGCGACACCGCCCGCGCCGAGCCCCAGATCAGCGTGGCCGAGATGGACTTCGACGCCGGCCGCGCCTTCGGCGGTGACATCACGGCGACCGGCCTCGCCGACGCCGGCGCCACCCCCGAGGGCAGCGAAACGGTGCTCAACGAGCACCTCGCGGAGGAGCTGGAGGTCGGCGAGGGCGACACCGTCGAGGTCTTCGCGTACGGCGAGACCAGGAGCTTCACCGTGCGCGACGTGCTGCCCCAGGTCGGCCTGGCCGGCTACGTCGGCATGTACGTGGCGCCCGGCACCATCGCCGAGCTGGCCGGCACCATCGCCGCCGGCAACGACGGGACACCGCCCGTCGGCGAGGTGCTGGTCTCCAACGACGGCGGTGTGTTCGACGGCGCCACCCGCACCGACTCGGTGGTCAGCGCCCTGGAGCGGCGGCTCGGCGACGACACCCTGAACGTCCGCCCGGTGAAGCAGGACCTGCTCGACGACGCCCGGGACAGCGGCGCCGAGGTGCGCGAGCTGTTCACCGTGATGGGCGTCTTCAGCGCCCTCGTCGGTGTGCTGCTGCTGGTGAACCTGTTCGTGATGCTGGCCGAGGAGCGCAAGGCCGAGCTGGGCATGCTCCGGGCCGTCGGCATGAAGCGCAACCACCTCGTGCGGCTGTTCGGCCTCGAGGGCGGCCTCTACTCGCTGGTCGCCGCGGTGCTGGGCGCGCTCGGGGGCATCGCCGTCGGCAAGGTGCTGGTGCTCGCCACCGAGAGCGTCATCGCCGCCGACGACGACCTCACCTTCGTCTTCGACGCCAAGCCGTCGAGCCTGGTGACCGGCGCCCTGATCGGGCTGGTCATCTCGCTGCTGACCGTGTGGGGCACCAGCACCCGCATCGCCCGCCTCAACGTCATCCGGGCGATCCGCGACCTGCCCGAGCCGGCCGTCCGCCGCACGTCGATCCTGAAGCTCCTGCTCTCCGGGGTGGGTGTGTTGACGGGCCTGGTGCTCACCAACGCCGGCATCAGCGGGAACGCCCCCACGCCCACGTTCATCGGCCCGGCACTGGCGCTCGGCTCGGCGGTGCCGCTGTTCAGCCTGCTGCTCCCCCGCCGGGGCGTGATGGCCGTGGCCGGAGCGCTGTCGGGGCTGTGGGCGATCGTCGCCGTGGCCGTCGTGCCCGACGTGTTCGACGACGCCGGCATCGACATGTTCGTCGCCCAGGGCGTGGTGCTGGTGGCCGCGGCTGTCGCCCTGGTGTCGCAGGCCGATCGGGCCTGGGCGTGGGTCGCCGACCGCCTGGCCGACCGGGGCGCCAGTGTCGTCGGACGGCTCGCCGTCGCCTACCCGCTGGCCCGACGGGTGCGCACCGGCATCCTCCTGGCGATGTTCTCGCTGGTCATCTTCACGATGACGTTCATGTCGGCGATCAGCGACGCCAACCTGGCCCAGGCGCCGGCGATGGCCCGGGACGCCTCCGCCGGCTGGGACCTGTGGGTCGACTCGTCGCCCACCAACCCGCTGCCCGCCGCGACGGTGGAGCGGGACGACGACGTCACCGCCACCGCCACGCTCCTGCGAGGCTTCGCCGACCTCACCGTGAGGCCGGCCGGCAGCGACGACCGGAGCGAGGCGAGCGGCGAGGAAGCCTGGCCCGTGACCGGCTACGACGAGTCGTGGCTGACGGCCGGCGTCCCCGAGCTGACCGAACGCCTCGACCGCTTCCCCGACGACCGGGCGGCCCTGGAGGCGGTGGCCTCGGACCCGACCCTCGCCGTCGCCACCGACCAGCTGCTCGAAGGCGACGGCCCACCCGGTGGGGCGACCATTGAGCTCGGCGACACGGTGACCGCCGTCGACCCCGGCAGCGGCCGGGAGCGCACCTTCACGCTGGCGGCGTTCGTCGACGTCGACTGGAACGGGAACGGCCTGATGATCGGCCGGGACGCGGCCGGTGAGCTGCTGGGCGACAACGCCGTCGACAACCGCATGTACGTGTCGGTGGCCGACGGCGCCGACCCCGAGGCCGTGTCGGAGCGGCTCACCGCCGAGGGGATCGCCTACGGCGCCGACGCCAGCACCTTCGTCGCCGCCGTAGAGGAGGAGATGGAGGAGATGCAGGGCTTCATGCGGCTCCTGCAGGGCTACCTGGGCCTCGGGTTGCTGATCGGCATCCTCGGCCTGGGCGTGGTGATGGTGCGGGCGGTGCGCGAGCGGCGCCGGCAGATCGGCATGCTGCGGGCGATCGGCTTCTCGGCCCGGGTGGTGCGGCGGGCCTTCCTCGCCGAGGCCGGGTTCGTGGCCGTCCAGGGCATCGTGCTCGGCATCGGCCTGGGGCTGGTGGTGTCGTACCAGATGCTGCAGAGCGACGTGATGGGCGACCCGCTCCCCTTCACCGTGCCGTGGCTGGCGGTCGCCGTCCTGCTCCTGGTGCCGGGCGCCGCGGCGATGCTGGCCGCCCTCGCCCCCGCCGCCCAGGCGTCCCGCATCCAACCGGCGGCCGCCCTCCGCATCGCCGAGTAGCCCGACGCCCACCCCGCCCCCGTCGCCAGCGAAGTGGCGGCGGCGCTCCCGCCGAGGGGCACCGCCGCCACTCCGGCCTATGTCGGCGCCGAGGCAGTGGCGCCGGTCGGGGGTGAGGTCGGGGGTGAGGGCGACGCGTCGGAGGCCGGCGCCGCCCGCCAGGTGGTGACCATGGCGGTGACCGCGGCGGTGAGCGGCACGGCGACGAAGGCCCCCGCCAGCCCCGCCAGTGCCCCTCCCGCGGTGACCGCCACCAGGACCACCAGCGGGTGCAGCTGCGTCGTCCGACCGAGGATGACGGGTGCCAGGACGTCGTTGTCGAGCTGCTGCACCACCAGGGCGACGACGGCGACCGCCGCCGCGGCCACCAGCCCGCCCTCCGCCAGGGTCACCAGGACCGCCAGGACGCCGGCCACGATCGCCCCGACGATCGGCACGAAGGCGGCGATCAACGTCAGCACGGCGATCGGCGCACCCATCGACGGCGACGCCAGCAGCGCCACCGCGCCGCCGATGATGGTGCCCTCCACCAGGCCCAGCAGCAGGCAGCCCTTCAGGTAGCCGCGCAGGCCCTCGACCCCGGCCCGGCTGGTCGCCCGCACCCGCTCCCGGCGGGCCTCGGGCCACAGGCCCAACGCCGACGCGCCCAACCGCCGCTGGTCCTTGACCAGGAAGAACCCCACCAGCACCGCCAGAACCGACCCCGCCAGCACCTCCAGCGCCGTGGTGGTGCTCTTGGCCAGCCCACCGCCCCGGGCCCAGCGGCGGGCGGCGTCGCCGGCCTCGTCGCCGAGGTCGTCGCGGGCCTGCTCGACGTCCTTGCGGTCGAGGTCGGCGGGGCCGTCGACCAGCCAGTCGGCGAGCTGGTCGGCGCTCTCGCTCACGCTCTCCGATATCTCGTCGGTGTCGCTGACCGCCAGCGACACCGACCCGACGGTGAGCGCCAGCACCGCCACCACCACGCCGAACACCGCGACGAGGGCAGCGAGGCCGGCCGGCATGCCCCGGCGACGCTGCCAGTCGGCGAAGGGCGCCACCAACGTCGCCAGCAGGCCACCCACGAACAGCGGCAGCATCACCACCCGCAGCCGCATGAACAGGAGGAACGCCCCGACCAGCAGCAGGCCGATGCCGAGCAGACGCCAGGCGTCCTCGGCCGCGCCACGCCACCCACGGCCCTCGCCCTGGCGATCCAGTCCTGCGTCGACCATCCCCTGCCTGTTCCACCAGGAGGGTCAGGGCAAACGGCGGCGCCTCAGACGAGGCGGCGGTCGGTGGCCCAGCGGGTGAGCTCGTGGCGGCTGGAGAGCTGCAGCTTGCGGAGGACCGACGACACGTGCGTCTCGACGGTCTTGATCGACAGGCCCAGCCGCCGGGCCAGCTCCTTGTAGGTGTAGCCCCGGGCGATCAACCGCAGCACCTCGCGCTCGCGGGGCGTGAGCTGGTCGAGCTCGGGGTCGAGCGACTTGCCCGACGGCAGGTCGCCGGCGAAGGCGTCGAGCACGAAGCCCGCCAGCCGGGGCGAGAACACGGCGTCGCCCTCCCGGACCCGCTGGACGGCGTCGGCCAGGTCGTCGGCCGAGATGGTCTTGGTGACGTAGCCCCGGGCGCCGGCCCGGATGACGCCGATCACGTCCTCGGCCGCGTCGCTCACCGACAGGGCCAGGAACACCACGTCGGGCCGGCGCCGCCGCACCGCCTCGATCACCGCCTTGCCCCCGCCACCGGGCAGGTGGACGTCGAGCAGGACCACGTCGGGCCCGGTGGCGACGATGCCGTCCACCGCGGTCTCCACGTCGGTGGCCTCGCCCACCAGGTCGACCCGGCCGGCCAGCTCCGCCCGCACGCCGGCGAGGAACAGCCGGTGGTCGTCGACCAGGAACACCCGCACCTGCCGGTCGACCCGGATCGGCGGCGGGGGCGGCGGGGGTGTCGGTGTCGGGGGCGGCGGGCCCGGGTCGGCGTCACTCATGGAGGCTCATCCTGAGGGTCACCTCGGTGCCCTCGCCGGGGGCGCTGCGGACCTTGGCCGTGCCGCCGTGGCGGGCCATGCGGCCGATGATCGAGTCCGCGATGCCCCGCCGGTCGCCGTACACGGCCGACGGGTCGAACCCCTTGCCCCGGTCGCGCACGAACGCCTCGATCGCGCCGTCCTCCACCTCGACGTAGACCGACACCTCGGGCTCGCCGCTGTGCTTGGCGGCGTTGACGGCCGCCTCCCGCAGCGCCGCCACCAGGGCGTCCAGGTGCTCGTCGAGGGGCAGGTCGCCGACGGCCACCACGTCGACGGTGACGTCGTGGTCGGCCTCGATGTCGTTGCTCAGGCGGTCGAGGGCGGCGGCCAGGCTGGCGGGAGAGCCGTCGGGGTTGCGGGCGTCGAACAGCCACGCCCGCAGCTCCCGCTCCTGGCGCCGGGCCAGGCTGCGCGACTGCTGGGGCGACTCGGCGTGCCGCTGGATCAGCGCCAGGGTCTGCAGCACGGAGTCGTGCAGGTGAGCCGCCATGTCGGCCCGCTCCTCGCTGCGGATCCGCTCGCCGCGCTCGTCGCGGAGCTGGCGCGCCAGGCCGACGATCCACGGCCCCAGCAGCAGGGCGATCCCGCACGCCGTCACCAGCATGCCGAGGCCCACCTGGCCGACGCCGTCGAAGGTGGGGTTGGCGGCGAAGAACCAGCCCAGACCAGCGATCAGCAGCAGGCCGCCGATGTGGAACCGCAGCCACATGCCCTTGCCGGTGAGCACGGCGAACGGGTCACCGGGCAGGCGGGCGACGGCGTCGCGCCAGCGGGCCCGGTCCTCGTCACCCGAGCGCGACCATAGGATCCCCAGGCCCACCGCACCGCACGCCGCCGGCCAGACCAGGTGGTCAGGGAAGAACGGCGACACCCATCGCACCAGCAGCAGGGTGCCGAGCGTCATCAGCACGACGGCCGCCGAGCGCTGGTAGCCGGCCGGCGGGGCGTCGGCCTCGGCGCCCAGAACTGCAGCGCCCTCGACCTCTTCCGCCCCGACCTCCGGTATCACCAGCCACGCCACCACGTAGGCGACCACCCCGACCCCGTTGGCGAACGACAGCAGCACCACCGCGATCCGCACGAACGTCGGGTCGACGCCCAGCCAGCGGGCGATGCCGGCGCACACACCGGCGAACACCCGGTCGTCCGGGCGCCGCACCAGGCCCTCGGGTAGCGCCAGGCCCGCGGCGCGGCGCGGCGGTGCCGGCCGGGTCGGGGGTCGCTGGGGCGCCGGCGGCGTCGGAGGGCGCAGGGGTGCGGGTGGGGTGGGCGGCCTCGGTCGCGACGGCGGCGTCGGCGGGCGCGGCGGTGCCGGTGGGGTGGGGGGTCGCGGAGGTGTCGACGGAGCCATCAGTGCGTTCATGATGTCAAGTACCTTGGCATTCCGCCTCCGGGGTGCCGTCGGGGGAATCCCTGATTGTCGCGGCCGCCTGGTCTGCGGATGATGGCCATCATGACCAGTGGACCCGAACCGCGCCGCCTCTACCGGGAGCCGGAGGAGCAGAAGGTCGCCGGCGTCTGCGGCGGCCTGGCCGACTACATCGGCGTCGACCCGACGATCGTGCGCCTGGCGCTGGTGCTGGTGACGCTCACCACGTGGTTCGGCATCCCCCTCTACGCGATCGCCGCCATCGTGATCCCCCGGCGGCCCGACCAGGTGCCCCGCCAGCAGGCACCGCAGCGGCTCATCCCCGAGGGCTCGACGACGCCGGTGGTGGTCGGCCTGCTGGTCCTCGCCGCCCTCGCCATGATGCGCGGCAACCGCCCGTGGTTCGACGTGCCGACGATCGGGTTCGTGCTGCTCGGCCTCGGCGTCTGGCTGTTCGTGGCCGACCGCGACGGGTCTCCCCAGAAGGTGGGCCCACCTTTCACCGCGACGAGTGGCGGAGCGACTACGCTCACGAACGAAGTTGCGCCTCCCCCCGGCGCAGCTGGTGATACGACGGAGGACGACCTCGCGACGAGGGTCCCGTCCTCCGTCCCCGACGACAGTGCCGTGAGCGCTGACCCCCAGGGCGAAGTTCCTCCCCCGGTTCCGCCCTGGGGGTTCGGGTCACCCGAGCTCCCCGCACCGCCGATCCCGCCGGCGCCGCCCCCTCCCCCGGTGCCGTTCGACCGCCAGCGGGGCCTCATCCTCTCGGTGCTGTGCATCGGCGCCGGCATCGTCGCCCTGCTCACGGCGCTCGACGTCGTCTCGTTCGGGTTCAGCACCACCGTCGCGGGCGGCCTGGTGGTGATCGGCGCCGGGATGGTCGTCGGAGCGATCCGGGGCCGGGCACGCTGGCTGATCGGGCTGGGGATCCCCGCCGTCGCCCTGCTGCTGCTCGACGACATGCTCACCGTCCCGTTCGACGCCGGCATCGGCGACCGCACGGTCGTGGTCGACCGGGACGGCCGCAACACCGAGGAGCACGAGATGGCGATCGGCGAACTGATGCTCGACCTGCGCTACGTCGAGGGCGACCGCCGCGACCCGCCCCGGATCGAGGCCGCGGTCGGCGCCGGCAACCTGGTCGTCCTCGTGCCCCCCGACATGACGGCACGGGTCGACGCCGACGTCGGTGCCGGCAACATCACCGCCCGGGGCGGCGGGATCGACGAGATCGAGGACGACGGCGTCGACGTGAGCCGCAGCTTCACCCTCGAACGGGACGAGGACACGCCCGAGGGCGAGGGCCGGCTGGTGGAGCTGGACCTGCGGGTCGACCTCGGCGAGGTGGAGGTGCACCATGGATGACCACCGGTTCGACCCGATCACGCTGGTGTTCGGCGTGGTCTTCGTGGCCGCCGGGCTGATCGTGCTGTTCGACGGGTCGCTGCTCGACGACGGCCGCTTCCTGGTGCCCACCGGGCTCATCGCCCTGGGGGCCGCCCTGTTCGTGTCAGGTCGCTCCCGCGAGGACCGCCCGAGCGACGAGGTCGGTGCCGAAGGCGGTGAGGATGGCCAGGTAGAGGAGACCGGTGGCGGCCATCACGGCTGAGTAGTAGCGCTCCCGCAGCGCCGCCCGGGTGACGACGACCAGGCCGATCGTGGTGACCACGCAGGCCACCCAGAACCAGCCGAGCATCCCGCCCCAGCCGTCGTCGACCGTGCCGGCCAGCACCGACAGCATCCCGGTCGGCCACACGAGGACGATCACCTCGAGGGGCCACACCAGGCCCGTCCAGCGCACCAGCTCCAGCAGGGGGCGGCGGGCCAGGCCCGGCTGCACCAGGTACCAGTGGCCCAGCAGCATGGCGTCGGACACCGCTCCCAGGAACACCGCGCCGACGACGACCCGGGCGATCGAGAGGCCCACCGGGTCGCCGGCCGCCACGCCCGCGGCGACGAGGCCGGGCAGCCCGACCAGGGGCGCGACCAGGTCGAGCTGCGGGGGGAACTCGGGGCCGCGCTGGTCGGCCTCGGGGAGGGGTTCGTAGGTGCGCTCGATGCCGGTCATGGCGGCGACCCGCTCGGACTTGCGGGCCTTGCGCTCGTGCTCGCCCCGCACGCCGGCCTTGCGGCGCACGATCGACACCGCCAGCGCCCCGCCGCTGGCCGCCACCACGGCGATCGACGACGCCTCGCGCACCGGCACCGGGTCGATCGCCAGGCCGACGGCCGCGGCGCCCGCCGCCATCAGCAGGTAGAGGCCCCGGAGGAGCCAGCCGTAGCCGATGCCCACCTCCCGCGACCGGGTGGTGACCCACAGGAACAGCAGGCCGCCGACGGCCCACTGCAGCAGCACGGTGGCGGCGTCGAGGCGGATCACCGACCGAGGCTAACCCGCCGAAATCTCGACAGAGACGGTCGCCATGGCGCCACGTCCGTCGAAGTTTCGGACGGCTCAGGCGTCGACGACGACCAGGGTGTGGTCGACGGTGTTGAGGGCGTCGGGCCCGGCCTCCGAGGCGACGACGATGTCTTCCAGGCGCAGGCCGAAGCGGTCGGGCACGTAGATGCCGGGCTCGATCGAGAACGCGTGGCCCGCCGCCAGCGGGGTGTCGTTGCCGGCGACGATGTAGGGGTCCTCGTGCTCCTCGACGCCGATGCCGTGCCCGGTGCGGTGGATGAAGCGCTCGCCGAGCCCCGCATCCGAGATGATGCGCCGGGCCGTGGCGTCGACCTCGGCGCAGGTCGTGCCCACGACGGCCGCTGCCACCGCCGCCTGCTGGGCCTCGTGCAGCACGGCGTAGGCCTCGGCCACCTGGGTGGGCACCGGCCCGCCACCGGCGACGACGCAGCGGGTGATGTCGCTGCAGTAGCCGACGCCGTCGTCGTCGAGCATGGTGCCGCCGAAGTCGCACAGCACCACCTCGCCGGCCCGGACCACCCGCTCGGAGGCGTCGTGGTGGGGGCTGGCGGCGTTCTCGCCGGCGGCGACGATGGCGAAGTTCACGTGCTGGTGCCCGGCGTCGAGGATGCGGCGGCCCAGCTCGGCGGAGATGTCGGCCTCGGTGCGCCCCACCAGGGGGATGCGGCCGGCCTGGAGCTCGGCGGCCACGGCGTCGACGGCAGCCCCGGCCCGCCGCAGCGCCTCGACCTCGGCCTTGTCCTTCACCGCCCGCAGCGACCCGACGACGCCGCTCGCCTTGCCCCAACCGGCGTCCGGCAGGGCCCCCTGGAGGTCGAGGAGGAAGCGGGACCAGGTGCGGTCACCGATGGCGAGCCGCCCGTCGGCCGCCGACCCCACGAGGCCCGCGACGACGGCGATCGGGTCGTCGGTCTCGTCCCAGGGGTGCAGGCGGAACACCTCGGGGTGCTCGACGACCCGGGGCGCCTCCAGGCGGGGCACCACCAGCACGGCGTCGGCGTCGCGGGGCAGCACCAACATGGTGAGGCGCTCCAGCGGCATCGCCGTGTACCCGGTCAGCCACGGCAGATCAGGCCCGACCGACAGCAGCACCACGTCGACACCCAGCTCATCCATGCGCCCCCGCACCCGGGCAAACCGTTCGGCGAACATGCCGCCCAGACTACGAGCGCCGAGCATCAGCCGACCGATGCCGCGGCGACGGTGGGTCGCCGCGGCCAGCACCGGCTCGACGAACGCGGTCGGCCGGCAGTCGTTGATGAGGTTCGGGACGATCGTCAGGCACGCGTTCCCGACGATCTCCCGGTCCCGTTCCGCGACGTAGTCCGTGAGAGTCGGCGTGGCCATCATGCGGTCCCAGGTCGCACACTGCCGAGGCGACTCAGGTGTTCTGGCCTGCGGGCAGGTGTAGCGGATCGCGGGGATGCCAGGTGACGGGGATGTCGCGCATGAGCAGGGCGCAGTCGAGGGTGGCGGCGCCGGGCGGGAATTGGTCGGCCCAGTCGAAGAAGGTGGAGCGCACGCTGGTGACCCGGACTGGATCGACTTGCCAGGCGTTCGTGCGCAGCTCGAGGCCGTCGAGCTGGTCGCCTCGGCCGGTAGCGGAGTAGCCCACGGAGCCCTCGCGGAAGAACGCCGACGCCTCGTCGACATCACGGAACAGCCGACCATCGCCGAGTTCGGCGACTGGTTCGACGACGACGTCGACGGACACGGTGCGGTCGATGCTGGTGAACGCCACGCGCAGAGTGTCGGCGGTTTCCCGGTTGGTGAACTTGGCCCGGTGATGTTCACCGGGGAAGAGGCGCCCGCCGATGAGGGCGTTGAGCCACGATCCGGTGTCACGTCGCGGGATGTAGACGCCGGTGGCTGTTCCGTCCCGTGACTGTGGGTCGTCCCATTCGACGGCGATCCGGTGAGCGGCGTTCTCGCTGCGCAGCCCGACCTGGCGTGGCCATCCCTTGGGCCGGAGGTGTCCGAGGCGGATGAGGCAGATCCCAGCGACCGCCCAGCCGTCGACCAGCTGGGGCCGGAACGGCGCGGGGAGCATCGCTCCGACGACCTCGGGATCGACCCGATAGTTGACCAGGAGTCGGCGTTCCACGACCCCTTCGATCACCGGCAGCTTCATGATGTCTCGGCCGCTGCGCCGCGGCGACGGCGGCGGAGCACGATCTGGTCCGGGCAGACGGCTGAGAGGAAACCACCGACGCACAACGCCAGCCGTTCCTCCACCAGCGAATAGTAGATCCGGTTCGCGTCTCGCCGTTCCTGCACCAATCCTGCGGACTTGAGGACGCCAAGATGCCGGGAGACGGACGGCAAGCGCGTCCGCCGCTGCCGAGAGCTGTCGACCACCCACCGTGACGGCCCGCAGGAGTTGCTCAAGTAGCACCTTCGGACAGGGTCCGAGTAGCTCGAGCTACGACCCATCTATTGACCATTCGGCCGGCTGCTTCTTGACAGTTGTTCAAGTAGAGGTTGGGCACTTGTCGGTTCTTGGGGTTCGAAGGGAAGTTGAGCGGCTCGGACTGTGGGAGCCCGTTGATCAGCGGGTTCCCACAGTCCGAGTGCGGTCTATTGGCCTGGCCCGATGTCGGTGCAGTTGACCGTGTAGCCGCTGTCCTGCACGGCCTGTGGATCGCCGGCACGTGCCGCGTCGGCGATCGCCTGCCACATGGCGATCACGCCTCCGTCGCCGGGAAGAACAGCGGCCCCTTGGTCTGCCAGCGGTATGGGGGCACCTTCTGGAGCCGGTCGGTTGGACTGCTGGCGCGTGGGGTCGGACGCGACGAGCGCTGGCCAGGTGGGGACGGCGTCGAGCGTGGCTTGCGCTTCGGCCATCGTGGTGGTGTCGCCGGCAGCCTCCGCGTCCAACCAAGAGGTGGTCCATTGACAGGCAGCGTCGAACTCCAAGGTCGACCGGAGAGCCGATTCGGTCATCTCGGTCGGCTCGCCGGACATGGACGCGGTGAGGTCATCGAAGCTGCCGCCCGCAGGCAACGCGATGTCGCCGCCCACCTCGGCGATGACCTCGGAGGCATCGGGCGCGTCGAGCCGGATCAGCTCGCCGGTTCCTTCTTCTCCTCCGGAGCCGAAAAGGCCGGTGCGGGCGAAGAACCCGTCGGCAGCAGCCGCGCCGGCACCGAGGCCGAGCGCGGCGACCACGGTGACGGCGATGACGGCTCGCTTGCGTCGAGATGGACCGGTGAACGTTGTGATCGGCATGTCGAGGATCTCCTCTCGCAGCGCGTCCAGTGCGCCGCGGACCTCCGGCCCGTTGTCACAGATGGGATCCGCTGATGCGATCTGCTCGTCGAGCGGGTCGTCTGCCATCAGATCTCCTCCGAGCCGGGAAGAGCAACGGTTGCTCTTCGGTCGACCACTTGTCCGGTCCTCATCGATCGTTTCCGACTCATGTCGCTGCCCTCAAGAAGTTGACGAAGTTGATGCCGGGCCCGATGCAGGCGCACACGGACCGCCCCCGACGACGTCCCCAGCACGACCGCGGCCTGAGCCGGCGTCAAGCCATCCCAACCCACGAGCATCAGCAGTTCCCGGTCGTCGGGCGAGAGCCTGCGGAGCGCGCCGGTGACGTCGCCGCCAATGTTCTCGGGTGCGCGAAGGACCGGAGGATGTGCTGCGAGCTCCGAGCGCAGTCGCTCGGCCAGGGCGTGCCCACGGCGTTGCCGCCGCCTTTCGTTCTGCAACATCAGCCGGGCGACGCCGTAGAGCCACAACCGCCCATCACCGCCAACGGGCACGTCGGCGAGACGCCGCCAAGCCACCACGAACACATCGGCCAACACATCCGCCGCGTCTGCCGGTTCGTCGAGACGACGCACCAGATAGGCCAGCAACGCTTCGGCATGCGCGTCGAAGAGCACGGTGAACTGCTCCGGAGGACTGGGGCAGCCCCGTTCCCGTCGACTCACAAGGTTCTCGAGGCTCGTGACTCCGGCATTGCCAGCTCTCATGTCCGGTTGGTGCCGAGCGTTACAGACGCGGGCGTTGGTCGGTTTCGGCGTTCTTTACCTGGGCTCCGGACCCATCCGGCACACCAGTCCCCTGTGCCCGCCGGGATCGCTGGCCCACTGCCGCCACCGGCGCAGACACGACGCCACCGTGTGCGGCGACGGTGCGCGGGCGCTGACGACGACCCGCACCTTTGCCTGGGGAGTGCGGCAGAAGGCTCGGTCACCTCGGGTGACCAACCCTTCTGCGTTCACGTTCGTCAGTCGCGGAGAAGGATCCAGGCCTGGTCGATGTAGCCGGGGTTGCAGGTCGTCTGCGTCGCTCGCTGCCCCACCACAAACCCACGGACCAGCAGGCAGTGGTAGCTGTAGGCGTTCGCGAGGCTGGTGTAGCGACCGATCTGCGGGGAGCCGGACATCCACCACACCTGGTCGAGGTAGGCGCTGTTGCACGTCACCTGGCTCGCCGGGGCCTCAAGCGCCCGACCCTGCACGACTAGGCACTTCCCACTGTTGGCGTTCTGGAGCAGGTACCGGGGTCCGCTGGGGTTGGTCTCCGGCCGCACGATGAAGTACCAGTACTGGTCCCGGTAGTAGCCGCAGGGTGTCTGCACCACTGGCGCCCACTGGGCGGTGCCCCGCACGACGAGGCACTGGTTGCTGTTGTCGTTCATGATCCGGTATGGACCGTAGGTCGCAGCCGGCGCCGCCACCTCCCGCTGAGGCGCAGCCGGCGCCGCCACCTCCCGCTGAGGCGCGGCCGGGGCGGCCTCCGCCGCGGGAGCGATCGCTCCGGCGAGCACGAACGCCATCAACCCCGTCACCACACTGCGCCGCCAGGACCGCACCCTGGCCCCTCCACTGGCTTCAGCCACGAACTCCTCCTCGAATCCCGTGTCGCGTGGGAGCGGTCGCTCCCGGTCGGGGCACGGTAGAGACTCGCTGCTAGCGAACTGCTAGCGAGAGCGGCGAACAGGTCGCTTGGCGGCCGGCTCGCGGGGCGCTCGGAGAGCGACGGGCTGGATCCCAGATCCACCACCGCGGGCACCTGACCACCTAACTTGACGGCCCGCCAGTTGCTCCAGTTGGACCCTACGGACAGTGGCCAAGTAACTCAAGAGCCGTCCACGCTCCATTCAGTCGGGCGCTGGTTCCGCGAAGGGGAAGGGCGCTGGCGTCGGTTGTCGCTGGTCGTTGCCGTGCTAAGTAGTGAGGGCGCGGAGCCGCTCGATCACCGGACTGAAGGCTTTGATGTCGCGAACGGTGAAGTAGTCGATGCCCCATCGCTGGTGGCACACCACGAGGTGATTGGCGATCTCGTCGTGGTGCCGAGGGCCAGGAAGGGTGTCGCCAGGGCGTCGTTGGCTGAGACGCCGAGGTCGTCGGAGAAATGGTCAGCCGCGGCTCGACGATCGTCGGTTACGACGACCACCTGGACGAGGGCGTGGAGGTGTATTGCCGGTCGGCGGACGCCGGCCTTAGCCCGGATGTGGGCGACGGTGCGATCGAGGCGCTCGGGTTCCCATCGCACCTCATGGCGCTGCCCGTATTCGAGGGTACGACCCAGGCCAGTCAGACCGACGATGTCGGCATGGCGGGCAGCGTGGGTCAAGGCGGAACGGCCGTTGACGCCGACGAGGATCGGGAGCCGCTCCTGGAGTGCGCGCATCGTGCGCACGCCCTCCAGTTGGTAGTGCTCGCCCGTGAACGTGACCTCGTCACCGTCGAGCAGGTGGCGCAGGATTTCGACGGCTTCGGCCAGCCGAGCCTTGCGCTTGGCGGGTGGATCGAACGCCGCCCCGATCCCCGCGTACTCGGGGAAGGCGTGTCCTGCCCCGATACCCAGCTCGATGCGGCCGCCGCTGAGATGGTCGATCGATGCCAACTCGCGGGCCAAATGCACCGGGTGGTAGAAGTCGTTGTTGAGAACCAGCGGACACACCCGGAGCGTCTCGGTGGCCTCGACCACAGCGAGCAGCGGAGCAAGCGGGCCCCAGGTGTCGTCGACATGGTCCGAGGTGTGGAGCACGTCGAACCCGGCCGCCTCGGCGTCGCGCGCTGCGCCCCGCAAGTCGCCCGCAGAGCTGACCGTGGCCGGAACCTGATAGCCGAAGCGGAAGCCCGTCATGGAGTCAAACTAGACGACCCGCAACCCTTCAGTTGCACATCAGGCTGAGGTCCACCTGGGAGTCGAATTAGCTCGGCCTCGCCGCGCCGCCACAGCAGCCTTCGCGACAACCGTCGCCCGCATCGGACGATGGAATCAGCGACAACCTAAGAACCATCAATAGACCAGTGCCAGGGCTCGCTGGGGAGGTTGTGGAAGCCGAAGCCGGCGGCGTTGACGTTCAGCCACTGGAAGCAGCGGGTCGACCGAGTGGAGCAGTTGTTGAAGTCGATCGCCAGGCCCTGCTCGTGCATCGACGTGCCGGGCCGGGCGGTCGGCGGCGAGCACTGGCCCGCCGGCATCTCGTAGACGGCGTAGTCGCTGGAGCCGCAGTGGGCGCGCCGCAGGGTGATCTGCTGCTCGTGGCTGCGGTAGCCGCCGCCCGACAGCGACAGGCCGTCCGCCTGGGCCGCCGCCAGCAGCTGCTCCAGCTGGGGACCGATGGCACTGTGGACGGTGATGCCCCGGACGGTCGCCAGCGTGACGGGCCCGGTCGGCAGGTTCACCACGGGGCCGCCCCCCGACGCGGCCGCCGCGGCGGTCAGCCGGTACGACTCGGCCCACGTCAGCACCTGCGCCCGGTAGGCGTCGGAGTGGTTGTAGGCCCAGATCGCCTGGTCGTAGTCGGTGGGGGCGCCGTTGCGGGCCAGCAGCCGGGCGGCGGCGTGGACGGCGTCGGCGGTCTCCCACGGGTCGGCCACGCCGTCGCCGTTGCCGTCGGTGGCGTAGCCCTGGCTCTCCTGCCCCGAGCCGATCGCGGGACCGGCCACGTCGGGGTCGAACTGGCCGGCGGTGGCCCGCCACGTCGAGCCGAGGAACTGCATGGGGCCCCGGGCGCCAGCCACGTTGACCGTGCCCCGGGGGTTGCAGCCGGCCAGCTGCGAGCGGCCGTGGTCGCACTCCACCTTGCCGATCCCCGCCAGGATCGCCCAGTCGATCTGCTCCGCCTGGGCGGCCTGCTGGTAGAGGGTGAGGAGCTCGGCGGGGATGTCGCTGAGCGCCGCGGGCGACGGCTCCACCATCGGCTGGTCGGACCCACCGGCGGCGAACACCACCAGGGCCAGGGCGAACAGCAGCATCGGGCCCAGGGCGACCCCGGCGATCATGCGGCGCGTCCCGCGCCCCTTCGCCCGCGGCGGCTCCTGCTCGAGCGCGTCCGGCTCCGGCGTCGGGTTGCTCAGCAGCTGCACCACGGTCCCGGCCCCGTCCTCAGACCCGCGAGGCCTGGCTGACGAGCCACGACCCCGGCGGCGCCTCCGTGAGCGTCACGTCGTAGATGACGAGAGCCACGGTGGTCTCCACCGACACCCGCACCACCTTCGACCCCGCACCGGCGGCCACCTCGTTCCCGGTGACGCCCTCCAGCTCCAGCGGCGCGTCGTAGCTCGCCGCGGGCAACACGTCGCGCAGCGACTGGAGGAAGGCCGGCGCGGTCAGCGGCGCCACCCGGTCGGCCAGCGCCGAGGGGGGTTCGGCGCCCCCGTAGACCGCATAGGTGGCGGCCCACCAGCGGGCCACCTCCACCGGGTCGCCCGTACCGGGGACGACGTCCAAGGCGACGGCCGGGCGCTCGTGGGCGACGTCGGGCGGCGTCAGCGTGGTGAGCGTGGTGGACGACTCGTCGACGGCCTCCGCTGCGGAGTCCGGCGCGGACGACACGTCGTCGCCGGCCGGGCGCCCCGTGGGCGGCCCCTCGTCCGCGGTGCCGGTGTCGTGGTCGCCGCTGCCTCGCAGGGCGGCCAGAGCTATCAGCGCGAACGCCACCACCGCCACCAGCACCCGTCCGTACCTGCGGAAGAACCGTGCGCCGCCCGCCGGCGCACGTGTCTCCCGATCGGCCTGCGGCTCGCCGCGACCGTCGGGCGCGTCGGGCGCGTCACCTACGGGCATCGACTGTTGCGTCCCCTCCTCTGGGGGGCCTCGGCACCGACGACCCTCAGCCAGTTCCACTGAGGAGGGCGGCAGAGTTGGCGTTGACGTCCCCGGCCCCGAGGCCCTCACTCCGATAAGTGCGCGAGCCCGGACGGATTCCTCCGAACTTTGCCCCTGTTTTCACGGACTTTCGGGATCGGGCGGAGGGTGGCAGATCAGGGGAGCGACGTCGGCACGGTGTTCGGCAGCGTCGTCGACAGCGGGCCGATCGGCTCGCCGGAATCGCCACCGACGGGGCCCTCCTCGTCGTCGCCGAAGAACCCGCCCCCGCCGCCGCCAGGGCTCTCGATGTCGCCGCTGTCGATGTCCTCGACGGTGGCGCAGTCGTCGGCCGCGCTCTCCTGGAGGCGCTGGTAGCCGGCGATGTACTCCTCGACCTCCTCCGGGTCGAGTTCGCCGTCGAGCGCCCGCTGCAGTCCCTCGGCGGCCTGGCGGGCGTCGGCGCCGTACTCCTCGGGCACCCGGTCGGCCAGCATGTCGATCTGGTTCTCGGCCATCGACTGTGCCACGCCGCTGTCGAGGATCCCGAGCTCGCCCGCCTCCTCCGGCGACACCGACTGGCCGGCGGCGGCCCGCAGCAGGAGCTCGTAGGGCACGAAGTTCCCCGAGAACACGAAGCAGAACTGCGCCAGCTCGTCCTGCTCCTGGTCGCCCAGGGCCGAGACCGAGTTGGGGTCGTCGCCCGTCCACCGGGTGAGGAAGATGAAGCCCACGAACAGGGCCGCCGCCAGCCCGGCGATGCTCAGCTTCCTCGTGCGGTCGTCCATGATCCGACGATTATGACCCGTCGTCCGGGGACGGCGACCGCGGCCGGGTCACCGGAGGCCGTTGCGGCCGCCGCGGCCGCCCTTGCCACCGCCGAGGCGGGCCCGCAGGTCGATGGTCTCCGGCTCGGGCTCCAGCTCGTCGCGGGCCAGCTTGGCGGCCAGCGTCAGGTAGCGGGCGTTCACGGCATCGGTGCTGCCCAGGCGGGCCTCGATCTCCATCGCCGCCCGCACCAGCGCCTCGTTCACCGGGCAGGCGAACAAGCCCTGGTCGACGGCCCACAGCGCCTCCTCGTAGCCGTCGGGGCCCCGGTCGGTCGACAGCTTGGCGACCAGCAGCGACGCGTCGATGACCGGCTGCTCCACCCGGTCGACCACCCGGTAGGCAGCGGCCCACTCGGCCAGCCCCTGACCCAGGTGGCCGCTGCGGAACGCCACCGTGTCGATCTGGGCGAGCTGGCCCCGGAGGACGTCGATCGCCACGTCGGGGTAGTACTGGGCGATGGCGTGGGCGTGCTGCAGGGCATGGGCCAGCAGCTCCACGTCGGTCACGACCTCGGGCGACAGGCGGTAGCGGCCCACCGGGTCGTCCTGGGCGAGCGACAGCAGGTCGGCGCCGCCCAGCACCTTGCGGGTGCCGTAGAGCAGCTTGTTGACCGTGCCGAGGGCGACCGGACGGTCCCACCACAGGTGGTCGCGCACGTCGGTGGCGCTGGCCGCCCGGCCCGACAGAGCGAGGTACGACAGCAGCTCCGGCCCCCGGTGCGTGTTCTTGTTGGGGACGTCGGGGTTGTCGCCGTAGCGGAACGAGACCACGTCGCCCTCGGGCGTCTCCACCATGTGGTCGGCGAAGATCCGCACGCAGTAGCGCCAGGCGGGCTCGAGGTAGTCGGCCGTCACCTCGGGGCCGAACTCCCGGGCCTCGCGGACCCGGGCCTCGGCAGAGGCGGGGGCAGGGGCCGGGGTCGTCTCGTCGTCGAGATCGTGGTCGGCCTCGGGGTCGAACGAGGGCATGGGCGCGGCCGGCTCGAAGCGGGGCGGCCCCGGCTGGACCGTGTCGCGCACCGGGGCACCCGGCACCACCCACTCGCGGGACGGCTCGGGCGCCGGGTCCTCGGGCTCGTTGGCCAGCATGTCGGAGATGCGGTCGAGGTCCTGGCGCTCCAGGCGGGCGGCGTTGACGGTGATGCCGAGTCGGGGGATGTGCGCCCGCCCGTCGTCGGTCACGATCACCCGGGTCGCTCCCGCACCCAGCGGGCCGAACGCCACCACGGCGACTCCCCGGCCGCCCGGCGTGGCCGCCGCGGCCAGCCGCTCCAGCAGCACGGGATCCGCAGGGGTGGCGCCGCCGTAGGCGACCACGGTGACGAACAGGCCGTCGCGGGCCATGCCCTTGGCGCGGGCCGCGGCCGTCGACCGCAGGCCCTGCATGTCGAGGAAGCCGCTGGTCTCGTCGGCGCTCTGCTCGAAGCGCCGCACCAGCTCCTGGTCGAGCTGGACGTTGGCGACGCCCTGCTCCGCCACCGACGGCACCAGCTCGTCGACCCCGATCACGGTGAGGTCGACCAGGTGGTCGGACGCCGGCTGCAGCGACAGCTCGGTGACGATCGCCTGGGCCAGCTCGGCGGCGACGACCGGGTCGCCGGCCAGCTCGATCGCCCCGAGGCTCTCCAGGTCGACGAACAGCCACTCGTCGCCGTCGGTCTTGCCGAGGCTGGTCAGGGTGTCGAGCACGGCGACGGCCGGCTGAGGGCCCGACACGAGGTCGACCTCGTCGAGGTCGTCGAGGTAGAGCTGCCAGCGGTCGGTGGCGGCGCCGACCTCGAAGGGCGGGGCCGGGTCGCACGGCTCGGCGAAGTGCACGGTGACGTTCCGGTTGGGGCCGACCAGCACGGCCGTGACCGCCGGCAGGTCCTCCTTCACGGCGAGGACGGCGCCGAGGGCCCGCGACGTGGCCCAGACCACGTCGAGCACGTCGCCGGCGGCGAACGACAGCTGGCGCTCGGTCAGGATGTCGGCCGTGAGCCGCGGTTCGATGTGACCGCCCGGCCCCCGGCGACGGCTGCGGTTGCGACGTCGACGAGCCAGCGCCACCAGCACCAGGCCGGCCAGGGCAGCGGTGCCGGCGACGGCCGCCAGGGGCACGCCGCCGGAGTCGTCGTCGTCTCGGTCGGCGGCGTCGCCGGCCAGCTCGTCACCCTCGCCGTCCCGCGCGGGGGCGGTGGTGGTGGAGCTGCCGTTCGGCGAGGTGGTGTCCGGCACCGAGCTGGGCGTGCTGGTGCCGCCGCCCGGCAGCACGGTGGGAGGCGGGGTGGTCGGGGCCGGACCGGGCGGGGTCGTCCCGCCGCCGGGGACGCCAGGGGCGGGTATGGCCCCCTCGTCCTCGCTCGGGGGCGGGGTGGTCTCCTCGGGCGGGGCCGTGGTCGGCGGGGGTGCCGCGGTCGTGGGAGGCGCCGTGGTGGCGGGCGGAGCGGTGGTCGCCGGGGCCTCGGTGGTGGGCGCCGAATCGCTGGTGCTGGGGGCCGGCGCCTCGGTGGTGGCGGGCGCCTGGTCGGGTGGGGCCTCGTCGGGCGTCTCGTCCTGGGACCGGCGCTCGGCTTCGTCGCTCCGGTCGGTGGGGGCCGGGGCGGGTGCCGGAGCCGGTTCGGTGGGGGCCGGAG